>JBGVAT010000058.1:0-17801 GCA_045224895.1 Fibrobacter sp. | reverse complement strand
AGAACGAGGATAGCACCGTCCAACACGCGGAGAGAACGTTCCACTTCGATCGTGAAGTCCACGTGCCCCGGGGTATCGATGATGTTGATGGAGTCGGATTCACCGCTCTTGGTGTGGGTCCAGTTTGCAAACGTTGCAGCAGACTGAATCGTGATGCCGCGTTCGCGTTCAAGTTCCATGGAGTCCATCGTGGCACCGACGCCGTCCTTGCCACGGACTTCGTGAATAGCGTGAATGCGCTTTGTGAAGTAAAGGATACGTTCGGTAAGAGTGGTCTTACCGGAGTCGATGTGAGCAGAAATACCAATATTTCTGTGCTTTTCAATGTTTTTCATATTTTTTTTCCACAAATGGAGTTGATGTTATTGAATGTTGCGCCCAAAAATAGAAAAAAAGGGGCGAACGTTCAAGTCCTGCCTTCCTGAAAGGGGGTTCTTTGGTGATTTTTTGAAAAATTTTGAAAAAAAATGTTTTTTTTCTCCAAAATTTGTTTTTTTTAAGAGTTTTTTGTTACATTGTACCACATCTTACAAATAAACAAAAAGGAGTAAAATAATGAAAAAGGCTCTTCTTCTTGCTACCGCAATTGCATCTGCTGCAGCTCTCTCTGGTTGCGCAGTGGCTTCTGCCCCGGTTACTGGCGTTCTCTACTCGGACGTTACCTATCCGGTGAACGCAACCTCTAACGACCAGGGCCCGAAGACTGGTGAAGCTTCTGCTTCCTCCATCCTCGGCATCTTCGCTACGGGTGACGCAAGCATCGCAGCTGCTGCAAGAAACGGCGGTATCACCAAGGTTAAGACCGTTGACGTCAATGCAACGAGCTTCCTCGGCCTCTATGCCAAGTACACCGTCGTCGTGACTGGTGAATAATCTGAGCTAGTGAATGATAGTAAAAAGGGCGGTAATCTGATTACCGTCCTTTTTTTGTTTTTTAAACGTTTTTGCTTTTGGGCTTTAAAAGTGGTCTGGCGGTGGTGGTATTCCGGACTAGACCGTTTCGTTAGATGTCTTTTCTTGGGTGCTGTCGGCGGGTTCGTCGGTGTCGCTGGGATCCTTGTCGATCTCATTTTCGACGAGTTCCGGCTTTTCGACGCCTTCTAGGGCCTTAAAGTATGCCATAGCGGTCTTGCCGACTTCGTTCGTGTCGAAGTAGGTGTAGGCTCCGTTTCCGATGGCTCCGATGGCGGGGATGGCACGGAGGGCGATTCTGCCCAGGAAGTTCGTGGATACCTTGACGCCGATTCTTTGGAGTAGCTTCTGGAGGGCCGTGAGCGAGAGCTTCTGGACGACAATGCGGCTACCCGTGCGGACAGCGACATCGCGAAGGAGCGAGGCTGCGCTGTGGCGGAACAGGCACCAGACCATGGCTTCGCGGGAGAGCATGGCGAACTTGCCGTAGGTGCAGGCGATGTCGGAGACGAGCTGTGCCTGGATGCGCCAGACGGCGGCAATGTCCGGGATGGAGGTGACGACTCCGGTAAAGCCTGCCGGGATGGAAAGCGTGGCGCTTACGGCGGCGGCCTTGACGCAGGCCTGCTTGATGAGAACCTCTGCTCTCTGGTCGGGAGAACTGTTAGGGCAAAGAAGCGAGTCCGGGATGTCTGTGATCAGGTTGAATATGATGGAGTAGACCATCTCCTGGATAGAATTGTCTTTTTTGTCTTTAAATTCATTGAAATTCATCATGGGCTGGCTCCTTTATAACTCCTATTTCAAGAACATTTTAACAATTCCTGCGATGTTTTGGGGAAGCTTGTACTGAAAATTGTTTTTTTCAAGCCACATTTTGATGATTTCGTCAATCCAGAGGCGGTCGGAGGCGACGTTTTGGACGATTATTTCTGTATCGTCGCCGTTTTCTTCGAGCTTGTAGTTCAAGTGAAACGAAATGGGATTGTCTTCGCCGTGGGGGACGAGCGTGAGATCCATTGTTTGCTTGTTCGCATTCACGCTGAAGGATATGTTGTTTAAGTTTTTCTGAAGCAGTTCGTCCATGGAATATCCTTCGGTGAATGGGTTAGAATAAAATCTTTGCGAACACGCCAGTGCCCTTGGGGAGAGGCTGCCTGACGGAGTGGTCCTTGAACCACCAGGCGGCGATGACGTTTATCATCTCCCGTTCGCTTTCGATTTTATTGATGACGACGATAGTCCCTTCGTCAGAATCCTCAAAGTGGTAGTACGCGAAAAGCGTAGTCGGTTTTGTTTCTCCATGCAAAAGTACGGTGACGCAAGCCCTGTTTTCGTCGGAGTCTATGTCTACGTCCTGGACTTCACCAAATTTCTTGATGAAGTCGTTGCGCTGGATAAGCATGACTATGGCTTTGTCGCGGGCTGCACTGAGGAAGGACATATTTATCTGGGAAGAGTTAAGATTTCGATTCCGTCCTTGGTCTTGACCACCGTGTGTTCCCACTGGGCGCTGAGGGAGCCGTCGCGGGTCACTGCGGTCCAACCGTCGGCGAGAGTCTTCGTTCCCGGGCGTCCGACGTTGAGCATCGGTTCGACCGTGAAGACGTTACCGATTTCGATGAACGGGCAACGTTCGTAGTTGCGGAAGTGGTAGACGGTCGGTTCTTCGTGGAAGCCGCGACCGATGCCGTGGCCGCAGTAGTCTTCGACGACGCTGAAGCCGTGTTCGTCGGCGATGTCCTGGATGGCGCAGCCGATGTCGTTCCAGTGGGCGCCTCTTTCGCCTGCGGCGCGGATGCCTTCTTCCATGCAGAACTTGGCGGTGTCGACGAGTTCGCGGGCAATGTCAGAGACCTTGCCAACGCAGAACATGGCGGACGTGTCGCCGTGGTAGCCGGAGAGGATTGTTGTGATGTCGATGTTCACGATATCGCCATCCTTGAGGATGGTCTGGGCGTTCGGGATGCCGTGGCATACAACTTCGTTGATGCTGATGCAGGCGTAACGCGGATAACCGTGGTAACCCATGCAGGCGGAAACACCCTTGTGCTGGCGGGTGTAGTCGCCGATGAATTCATCGATTTCGAGAGTGGAAACGCCGGGCTTGCACATTTCGCCCGCGCGGATCAGCGTTTCGGCGGCGAGGGCGCCGGCGTCGCGGATCAGTTCGATTTCCTTTGCGGATTTTACTTTGATTTTAGCCATTTTTAGGTCTTCTTTTTTTTATTTAAGTTCTTTTGAGTGCCTACTTTTTCCAGGCGTATTTGTCGAGCAGATAGGCGAGGAGCATCTGGTCGTCGGTCGTGCCGTTCGCGAGATCCTTAACGAGCGGGAGCATACGGCTGATGCGTTCGGTTGCTTTCTGTCCACCGAAGTGCTTGCGGACTTCTTCGAGGCGGACTTTGGTGCGTTCGCTCACCTTCTTTGCGATTTCTTCGTTCGTGAGCGGATCCATCTTGATGAAGTTGATGCCGAAGTCGACGGCTGTCTGGCGGAGGTCGATTTCTTCGACCGGCGTGATGAGCGAGATGCAGAGACCACTGCGGCCTGCACGGGCTGTACGTCCACTGCGGTGAACATAGACTTCGTGGTCGGCGGGGTGGTCGTAGACAATCACGTGTGTCACATGGTCCACGTCGATACCGCGTGCGGCAACGTCCGTGCAGATGAGGATCTTGAGTTTCTTGTCGCGGAAGGCGTTGAGCGTCTTTTCGCGGAGGTTCTGGGCTACGTCGCCACTGAGGGCGCCGACTTCAAAACCGTAACCGGAAAGCACCTGTTCGAGGTAGCTCACATCGCGCTTGTAGTTGCAGAAAATCATGCAGCTTTCGGGATTGTAGTATTCCAGAACCTTGATGGTCATGGAATCCTTTTCCATCACGTCGCAAGTGTAGTAGCGGTGTTCGAGGTTGTTGGCGATGACCTTGTCGTAGCTGAGCGAAAGGAAATCGGCACCCGGGCGCTGGAATTCGCGGGCTAGGCTCTTGACCGTCTGCGGAATCGTGGCGCTGTACATCGTGCAAGAGATGGCCTTGGGCAAGTACTTGCGGATCTTCTGCATGTCGGGGTAGAAACCCATCGAGAGCATTTCGTCGGCTTCGTCGAGGACGAGGTCGCGGATGGAAAGCAGGTCAACGTTGCCGCGCTGGATGTGGTCCATGAGGCGGCCCGGAGTGGCGACAATGACGTGTACGCCAGAACGGAGTGCCTTGATTTGCGGTTCGTAGCTTACGCCGCCAAAGATGGCGACGGACTTGATGCCGGTTCCCTTCGAGAGCTTTTCGAATTCTTCTTGCACCTGGATGCAGAGTTCTCTAGTCGGGACAAGGATAAGTGCTTGCGGATACGGATGGTCACGGACAATGACCTGCAAAAGCGGGAGGGCGTATGCGCCAGTCTTGCCCGAACCAGTCTTCGATTGCACGAGCATATCGCGGGCGGCGAGCATGTAAGGGATGGATTTGCGCTGGACTGGCATCAGTTCGGTCCAGCCGTGTTCCCGGAGAATAGCCTTCTGCTCTTCGGGAAGCATGTCAAAAGTGTAGTCGGGGAGCTTGTTCTTGGGCTCGATAATTTTGACGGGTGTTAAAAACGGATTAACTCTTTCTTTCGTTTCTTCTTTAATGTCTTCACTCATAGTGCCGACAAATTTAGAAAAACGACGAGAGACTAGCTACTAAAAAGGCGCGAAAAGCTCCTTAAAATGTCATTCCCGCGAAGGCGGGAATCGCCTTTTGGCGTTGGATGTTTGTTAATCTATTGGTTCTAATTCAATATTTTAAATTTTTTTTGTAAATAGTATTTATATGTCATCAATTGTCATATAAATATTGTAACTTGTGCAATATGGCTAAATATAGATATGCAAAAAATGAAAAAGGTGATATTGTCGATATAAAGAATGTATCGGATCATGGTGATTATTTTTGCCTGAGTTGTGGTCAACTTATGAATGCTAATATAGGGCAAAAAAATGAACATTGTTTTTCTCACCGAAATAGAGAGGCGGATAACTATTGTCGACCTGAAACATATTTGCATGTTTTGGGAAAAAAACTTTTTATTGATCTTTTTTTACATCATAAAAAAAATGGGATACCTTTATCTATAGCATCTAAATGTTCTTGCATATGTGGTCTTGAGCCGTGTCCTTATGATCGAAAGGTTCAATGTCAAAAACAAGAAGATGATACATTAGAAATATATCCCTTTTGTAATGAGTATGAAGAAGAAAAATGGGATTATGAATATAGACCTGATGTTTTACTTAAATCGGCCGGGGGAAATAAAATTTATATAGAAATCTGTGTTAGTAGCCCCTGCTCGCCCCAAAAAATAAGTTCTGGTATTCCTATAATAGAGTTCTCTTTAAAAGATGAGGATGACTTAGAGTTGTTCTCTGATGAAGCTTTTGCTAAAACAGATAATCCGAAAATCAAATTCTACAATTATCCAAAACCTCCAAAGAGTGTTTATCGTTGTTTTAATAGCGATGCTAGAATGAGATCGTTTTCTAGTGATTCTTTAAGGGGGAAAACGATTATTCCATCAAATTTAAATGAAGGAATACTTAGGACGCAAATAGATCCATATGAATGTGTTTTGGGTATTTTGTATAAGAATGGTTGCTTAGAAATTAAGAAAAATAAAATCGGATATTTATGTGATTGGTATAGATCAAAGAAAAAAGAAATAAAAGATTATATTTTGATTCCTTTAAAAGATTTTTTAGAGAGTTTTAAAGATGAAGCTCAATTTGATATAAGATTAAATAAAAATATATCAGAATTTTTTTCTAAACATTATGATTGTGTAAAATGCTGTTTTTTGTGTCTTTATATGACTGATAATGATAAAGAATTTAGCGATGATGAATATGTGCAATGTTTCAATTGTCGCAAAAAAGTAGTTCATTATACAGAAGCGAGTAAATGCAAACAATATACTTCTATGGAAATTCCAAAGACTACTAATGATTGGTCAAATGCATTAAATGATGCTTATAGAAAAAACCGATTTTAGGATAACGCTCTAGAACCTTTCGTGACTACTGACTAATAACTGATAGGGCGTTGGCCAAGGATGGGGAGGGTGCAGGGAGGGGCCCGTGCGGCCTTCGCAACTCCGAGCTGGGGCCCCGCCCGTATGCAGCTCTTGTCAAGATTTAAACACTTTTAAAAGTGCTTTAAATCTAAAGCGTCCACTGGTATTCAAATCCGAGGCTTACAAAGCAATCGATGGTGGATTTGCCGATGGTTGTCGGTGCCTTGCCTGCGTCTGGGGAGGGGGCTTCGTAAATGTCCCTGCCGCGGCTCGAAATGCCTGCGCGGAGGTCTACGCCATAATGCTTCTTGAAGACGAACTGTCCGCCAATACCGAGCAACGCACCCTTGTAAAGGTCTTCGAACTTGACTCTATACTGGTAGGCTCTGGAGGGCTTCTTGACGCCTTTCTTGAGGGAAATATCCTCGTTGTAGAACGTATACTGGAAGCCGATAAACGCAAGGGGCGTGATGTCGAACCAGGGAGTAATGGGGTAGGTCATGGAAAGCAGAACGTTCAGGCCCACATCGTGCTGTCCAAAATCCCAATGATCAAGTTCCCGGTAGACGGTATCGGCGTTGTCGATCTTCATGTTGCGATTGGAATAGCGGTACAAGAATTCGATACCGATAAATCCATGCCAAGTCAGGCCCGCATAAATGGCAAAGAACGGGTCGGCGTCGTCAATGAAGTTCCAGAGGCTTACGGAGTCCTTGGTTATGCGGTAGTTGCGTACGCGGCTTTTGGTATGGCTACTTGTCCAGTTGTCCGGTGTGAGCGGAAAATGGGCTTGAGAATACCCGATGCCTGTTCCTGCCCAGAATCTCAATCTCGGAACTTCCTTGTAGAGGTCGTCGGGTTCGGTTTGCTGCTTGAGGCGTTCTTCTTTGGTGAGACGGCGCTTGGTGCGCTTGTCAAAGAAAGTCGATGCGATGTCGTCTCCAAGTGCCATTTTGTCGTTGCTCATCTTCACGATGCCTGCAGCTTTGGGCTCTTGGGAGGTCTCGTCAAAAATGGCCACCTGGACCAACTTGCCCAGCGGATTCACGTAAAGGACGATGTTGTCTTCCAGTGTCTGGAGCTTGGCGGCCATGCCGGGGTGCCTTGCTCGCAAGAATGTAGAGGGTAAATCTTTTTCTAGGTTGTTCGAAAGCCAGTTGCCGTAGCGTTTGGCGATGGAGTCGCGTTCCCATTCACCAAGTTCACGGCATTTCGGTTCTCCGATACCGGTATTGTTACGGCGGAGTGAATGGCAAAAATCCGAAGTGTTGATGGGGGAATCTCCGTTGGGCGCCCAAATCAAAATCGTGGCGTCTTTCCAGAGCGTAAAGCGGGAGTCGAAATAGACTTCCGAGGCTTGCACCCAGGCGGCAAGGAACATCAAGATGACGAGGAGCTTTTTCATTTGGAAACTCCTTCGTAAAGGTTCTTGCGGATTTTCTGGACGGCTAGCTGGATGAGATTCGTCAAGTTGCTCAGCTTGTACGTCGTGATGGGCTGCTGGATTTCGTCAACAGCGCTGAATAGCGGGCGCTGCTTCAAGTTGTCCCAAAGCGTATACGAGAATACGGCACTCACGTTGTCGGGCTTGCGGATGCTGCCGCTTTCGTTGTGGATGAGCGCGTAGTCGTAAAAGTTTTCGCGCTTTAAATCCGTGCCGACAATGAATTCATGCAGAATCAGCACCATGGGCGGGATATTCCCTGCGGAGTCCTTGAGCGAAATGCCCTGTTCCGGAATGTGACCCTTGATAAAAATGCGTTCGTCAAGCTTTAAGCTTTCTTCGGGGGACGAGCGGCTTATGGAATCCGGAATGACAATCAGGTTGCCATAGGCTTTTCGCATTTCTGTCTCAAAAGTGTTGCGGCAGTGGGCCGTACCCTTGATTTGGATGCTGTCTGCGCTGATTTCGAGGCGCTTGGCGAACCACGAGGATCGCGTGATGACAAATGCGTCGTCAATGCCCGTGATGGCAATGCCACCATAGGGTGCCCTATGGTACGAAGGGTGGCTTGCTTTCCAATGATAAGAATCTGCACACCCGGTGAGCATGCAGATTGCAAATCCAATGGACAGTATTGACTTCTTGATCGTCATTGACTCTCGTGGATATCGCGGAAGACTTTATGCAGCCTTAGACTGCACCCCACTTTTCGCGGTAAGCGTAGACTTTTTCAAGGATTCCTTCGGGAGCATTGATGGCCTTGCGGTTCTCTTCGTTTTCGAGGAATGCGATGATGTCGTTGATGTTCACGATGGAATGGGCTTCGATGCCGTATTCATCCTGGACAGTCTGGAGTGCGGACTTGCCGTTTTCGAGCTTTTCCTTGCGGTCCACAGAAATCAAAAGACCGATGACGTTTGCATTTTCGATCTTGGAAAGTGCCTGCATCGTTTCGTTGACGGATGTACCGGCGGTGATCACGTCTTCGATGATGACGACGTTTGTCTTTTCGGCATACTTGTAACCGACGAGGGAGCCGCCTTCACCGTGGTCCTTGACTTCCTTTCTGTTGTATGTAAACGTAAGGTTCTGGGAGTACACGTCCGAAAGCTTCATTGCCGTTGCGGCGCAGAGCGGAATGCCCTTGTAGGCCGGACCGTAAAGGTTCTGGGCCTTGCCGTCAAAGTGGACCATGAATGCTGCAGCGTAGAATTCAGCAAGCTTGGAAAGGGATGCACCCGTGCGGAACTCTCCGGTATTGATGAAGTACGGGGTTTCGCGGCCGCTCTTGGTGACGAAGTTGCCGAACTTGAGGGCGCCGGATTCTACGAGAAAGTGTACAAAAGTATCTGTATTGTTCATTGAAAGTTCCTAGGCTTTAGCTCCGATGAGGAGTGCTGTAATTTCTGCAAAAATGTTGTAGTTGGTTGCGAACTGGATGGCGATCATCACGAGTACGCATGCGACACAAAGTACCAAATACTGCTTGAAGGATTTTTCGAACCCCTTGATTTTCATCTTGAAAATCAACCAAACGCCAAAGCTCAGAATGGCACTGAACAACCAGGCGGCAGAAGAACTCAGGTCTACGATGCGGCTCGTGACAAACGTGATGGCAATGCCCGGCATAAAGTAGAAGGCAATGCTCAAAACGGTGAGCAGCGCAAAGCCGACGTAGTAAGCAAGTCCGCGATCCTTCTGGATGATGACCGGAGAGCCAAGCGATGTCTGTTCTTCTTCGCCCGTCATCGGGTTGACGAACGTTTCCGGTTTGAACTTCTTGTAGGGGGAGTTCGAAGATTCTTCTTTGGGCTTGGCCGGGCGGATGATTTCGCCAGTCAACGGATTGACGAGAGCTTCGGTGCCGGAATCGTTGTTGGAATTCTGGACTTCCGGGGCGGCTGTCGTC
Source organism: Fibrobacter sp. (assembly GCA_045224895.1). GTDB lineage: Bacteria > Fibrobacterota > Fibrobacteria > Fibrobacterales > Fibrobacteraceae > Fibrobacter. Next base: position 8,490 of record JBGVAT010000058.1, on the reverse strand, counting down.
GTATCGTTGCTAGCGGTGCTAGTCTGCTCTTGGTTGTTGACCTCTTGAGAGGTGGCTTCATTCTGGATTTCTTCGGACATTGGTGACTCCTAGAGGATGAACGTTCTGCCTGCGTAAACGAACACGCGGTGTTCGAGCCACAGCTTGAGAGCCTGCGAGAGCGTGCGCTTTTCGATATCCTTGCCGAGTTCGACAAGTTCATCGATGCTTGCGGTTTCGGGAACGCGCAGAATGTCTTGGCAAATGATGGGACCCTGGTCGAGGTCTTCTGTCGCGAAGTGGGCTGTTGCACCGATGATCTTGACACCCTTGCGCCATGCCTGGTGGTAGGGCTTTGCACCCTTGAATGCCGGGAGGAAGCCGTGGTGGATGTTGATGATGCGGTACTTGAATTCTTCGGTAAAGGCTTCGCTCAAAATCTGCATGTAGCGGGCGAGGACGATGGTATCCGTGTTCGTTTCCTTGATGATTTCGCGGAAGCGGTTTTCGGGAATCGTCTTGTCCGGGTTGGACGGCACGTAGTAGAACGGCACGCCGAAGGTTCCACCGACAGGACCCAGGTCCGGATGGTTACCCACGATGCAGCTGAATTCGCAGGGGAGGTCTCCGTCGCGACGCTTCAGGAGAAGTTCGTAAAGGCAGTGGTCTGTTTTCGAAACGAAAATGGCGACACGTTCGGTCTTGGACGTGTCAAAGAGTTTCCAGTTGAGCTGGAGGTGCGGTGCGATGGTCTCGAGGTGTCTTTTGACTTCGGGAATTCCGTCCGCTTCAATGTCGAAAACAGCGCGTAAGAAAAATGTTTCAATATCCTTAGCAGTGTGCTGCTGGAGGTCGATAATGTTTGCTCCCGCCTTGGCGAGAACTTGCGTAGTGCCGGCAATGAGCCCTTTTTGGTCGGGACAATGGATTTGAAGAATATAACGGGTCATAGACATACTATAATATTAAAAAAATTACCCAATGTTACCAAATATTTTATTTCCAAATAGATGAAAAATAACTAACATTACGACATAATTAGAATGTAATAAAAAAGGATTATTCAATGAAGAACATGAAATTGTTCAAGTTGGCGACTTGCTCTGTGTTTGTTATGTCCATCGCACAGACTTTTGCTGCACCGCCAAAGACATGGGATGCCATTTTTAATGCCGAAGGTCAGGGCGACTACGCCGCGGCAAAGATCGAAGGTGACATTCGTTTTGGCGAATACACTCACTACAAGAGCGTCCAGCCGGTTTCGTTCCGCATTGTGGACGACAAGTTCGATTTTTCTGTTGCTGGTAATATGACGGTTCCGTCCAAGCTTATCGAAGACCCGAACTTCTACGAAAATTGCCGCAACACCAAGGAAGCCTGGGTTTCGTTCTTTGACAAGCCGCGCCGCTTCGACAAGGAAGACCTCATCATCAACATTGCCGGTGTGGACTTTGCTTGCGGTAACGACTTGTTCAACGTCTATGACTTGCGTATAAAGTTCACGAACCCGAAAGCCCAGAAGGCTTGGGTGAACGAACTCGAAGGCCGCCAGAAGTACAAGCGCGAACAGCTTTCTGAATTCCGCAAGGCCGAACAGGAACACCGCGCCGAAATCCGCGACAAGTCTACATCCTTCACCGACCCGCGCGACGGTCAGGTTTACCGCATCATCAAGGTCGAAGGCCGTGAATGGTTTGCCCAGAACGTGAACTACAATGTCGAAGGACATTCCTGGTGCTACGAAGACAAGGATTCTTACTGCGCTCGCAGTGGCCGTCTCTATGACCTTGAAGGTGCCCGCAAGGCTTGCCCGGAAGGCTGGCACTTGCCGCGTGACCGCGAATGGTCCGATATGCTCAAGGGCCTCACGGGTTGCTACGATGGCGTGGACAAGTGCGGTAACTTTGCTACCAAGATGAAGGCTACGACTGGCTGGCAGGGCGGTGGCGGTACCGACGAATACGGCTTTACCGTGTTCTCCTCGGGCTATCGCAAGCTCCTCGGCAAGTCTACTGTGCGTTACGAAGATATGGGCGAATATGCCGGCTTCTGGTCTGCACAGAATGGCCGCAACGAAACGATTTGGCTCTGGGCCATGGGCCGTATGAGTGACCAGATGGTTCGTCAGCTTGTGCCTGCAACCGCCAAGAACAACGGATATTCCGTGAGATGCATTAACGGAAATTAGTAGGGCTATGGGCTATGAGGGCGGTCGCCAAGGCTCCCTCTGAGCGCGCTTCGCTTTGAGCTTTTAAATAAAAAAACGAGAGTGTAATACTCTCGTTTTTTGCATTTGCCCAAAGCCTTGCCTTGCAAGGCGAGCCCAAAGGACCGCAGGTCCGAGCTCATACCTCACAAGCTGCGCTGCTACATCTGGCGAATCGGGAAGAGGCCGAGGAGGTCGAGGACGTTTTCGAGTACAATCTGCGTAGATTGTACGAGGAAGAGTCTGGACTTTTCTTCGGCAGATCCGAGTACGCGGTCTTCATGGATGAACTTGTGTGCGGCTTCGGCAATTTCGAGTGCGTATTGCGCGAGTACGCTCGGTTCATCGTCCTTGACGGCACCGAGAATCTTTTCGCCCTTCTTGGCGAGAAGGTTGATGAGGTTGTATGCAGCGTCGTCGGTGAGCTGGGCGTAATCCACGTCGGAAACGTTCACGGTGTAGCCGGCCTTGCGCATAATGCTGCAGAGACGGACGTGAGCGTTCTGGACGTATGGACCCGTGTCGCCTTCGAAGCTCATGACGGCATCCCAGTCAAAGCGGACATCCTTCAAACGGCTGTTCTTGAGGTCGTTGAAGGTAAGTGCGGAAATGCCGATCTGGCGTGCGATGAGTTCCTTGTTTTCGAGGCCCGGATTCTTTTCGTCGATGAATTCGAGAATCTTCTTCTGAGCAGCTTCGATCACGTCGCGGAGGAGGCTTGCCGTACCGGTACGGGTCTTGCCCTTTTCCCACTTGCCATCGACCATCTGGAGGATCACGCCAAACGGAATGTGGTACATGTCCTTGTACCATTCGCGGCCCATCTTCTTGAGGACGTGGAACACCTGCTTGAAGTGGAGAGCCTGTCCCAAGTCCACCACGTAAAGGCACTTGTCGAAGTTGTATTCTTTTTTGCGGTAGATGGCGGCAGCGAGGTCGCGGGTTGCATACAACGTTGAACCGTCACTCTTGCGGATAAGGCAGGGGTTCAGGTCGAATTCGTCGAGCATCACCACGTCGCGTTCCTGGCTGTTGACCATGAGATTCTTTTCGCGGAGTTCGTCGAGAACGGCCGGAATCTTGTCTTCAAAGAAGGATTCGCCGGTGTAGTGGTCAAAGCTTACGCCCATCATGTCGTAAATACGCATGAGTTCCTTGAGCGTTGCGGCGCGGAAGGCAAGCCACAGCTTACGGTAGAAGGCGTCACCCTGTTCAAGCTTGGTGAATGCGGCGCGTGCTTCGTCTTCGAGACCGGGTTCTTCCTTGGAAACCTTGGAGAAGCTTGCGTAAAGGATGTTGAGTTCCTTCACGGTGAGGGCATCGAGCGTAGCGTCGTCGGTCGGGAGCTTTTCGCGGAGGTACATCACGATGAGCTTGCCGAATGCCGTACCCCAGTCGCCCAAGTGGTTGATGCGTTCGACCTTGTAACCGGCTGCCTTGTAAATGCGGGAGAGCGAGTTACCGATCATTGTAGAACGCAAGTGGTGGAAGGCGAGTTCCTTACCGATGTTCGGGGAGCTGTAGTCGATGCAGACGACCTTCCCGTTCGGGGCGGCGTGTCCGTATTCCAAACCCTTGGCCGCAATTTCGTCCAAAGTCGTCTTGGCGAGGTAATTACGGTCGATAAAGAAGTTGAGGTAGCCGTTCACGGCTTCGACTTTAGAAAGTCCTGCCGGGAGCTGCACCTTGGCGGCGAGGTCTTCGGCGATGAGCTTCGGGGCCTTACGCAAGGTCTTTGCCAAAGAAAAGCACGGAATCGTGAAGTTTCCGTGGGTCGTATCAGGCGGCACGGAAATAAGTTTCAAAGCGGCGTCTTCTGCAAATGCTCCGGTTGCGGCGAGAGCCTTTGCGATTTCGACATCAAATGAGTTCATTGTCGTCTCCAGACTTCTTTACTGTTTCGCGGACGAAGTCTTGTTCGTCGAGGTTCGTGATCTTGCCGTCTGCGTACAGACGTTCAAAGGAAATGTCGTTTCTCTTTTCTTCTTCGAACAGGTGAACCATCAGGTCAAGACCAGCATCGAAGATGGCCCAGCGTACACCTTCCTTGTATTCCACGCCGATAAAGTGGAGCTTGCGGGCCTTGAACTCCTTGGTCAGTTCGTTCAAGATGGCCTGCATCTGGGCTTCACTTTCGCAAGTGGCAATGAGGAAGTAATCCGCTTCGTTCTTGACTCCGCGGAGGTCGATGAGCTGCACGTTCTGGGCGCGAAGTTCAAAAAGGATTTCTGCACCAAGCTTAACGGTTTCTGAAAGATCTTGGTTTTTAGTTGCTGTCATTTTGTTCTCCCTGATCGGGTTCTACTATTTGTTGAAAATCTCTTCCGGTATGTACGACTGCATCGACGGTGGCGTTCTTGTTCAAAAGGACAAGGACGTTCTTGGTCTTTAACGTGGCCGCCAGGACTTGCGCGCCTTCCCATTCCGGATTGCGGAGGACTATAATCGTTTCGTCGTAGTTCTGGAGTCGTTCGTTGTCGATATGCACGACGTCAAAGCCGTTGTCTCGCAAAAAGGAGCGCATCTTGACGGCGGCGCCCTTCATGCTGCAACTGTTAAGCACTTCGACTTCGCCTTTGATGCGGCGAACTTCTTTTACCACCGTGGGGGCTTGCTTCTGTTCTTCGCAGCCTGTAACAAGGGATGCGACAAAAACAGCCGAAGCGGCTACCACGGCAAGGTTCAGGCGGAAAGCTTTAAAAAACTTTTGGAACATTCTTTACGCTAAAATCTAGAAAAATAAACGAAAGCCCCGGTTGAATTCCGGGGCTCCATAAGGGAAAATTCTTATGTGTGCTTACCAGCAGTAATGCGGGTTACGCCAAGGGCAGTCGCTGTCGAGGTAACGGAAAGGTCCGTAAGCCCGGAAAGCATCCCTTTCGTTTATGAACATCACGCGGAGACTTGTGTTTTCGGTAGGTTTGTATTCGAGCGAAATGTCTGGAACCAGCACGCTGACGTTGCCTTGCCGTACATCTTCTCGTGCGATTGGCGTGCCAAAATGAATGTTGGAATACAGCGGCATCCATAGTCCTACATTTGCGTACAAGTGAAGATTTGGCGTGAACTCGTAGGCGAAATGGGCCATAAAGCTTTGTTGTGCAAATGAACCGAAACTCCCGCCAATGAAGCTCACGGAGTAGGTGTAGGCCACTTTCAGGGCGGGGTCAAAAGTGTCGTGACGCACTAAGCGTTCCGGGTTGAAATGCTCACGGTTCCAAGGAATTCCGCTTTCTTGGATGACGTAGATCGTATCAACGGTTGTATCTGGTGCTGCAACGAGTGTTTCCGAGAGTGCGGTCGAATCCGCCTTTGCGGGGGAGCCTGCAAAGGCGAGCGCTGCAAGGAACAACACTGTAAAGCATATGAATCGCATATAAGGAATATACAAAAAAGGAGGCTTCGGAATATGGCGAAGTCTCCTGGTTGAGATGAATTTCTCAGGTATTATTTTTTGTTATCGGCTTTGGGTTCGTCATTCTTTGAAACGCCGGCGAGTTTTGCACCGAACATAGAACCAAGAACTGTGCGGAGGTCAATGCCGAGTGAATCCGTGAGGCCGTTCGTGACCTGCGTGAGCGTCTTGGTGATGTCGCCAGTGAGCTTTGCCGTATTGCCTTCGCCGTACATAGTGATGTTGCCAATCTTTTCCATTGGCTTTGCGATGGCGGCTGCGATTTGCGGCATCTGCTCGAAGTACTTTTCGATGGTCTTGAGCTGCATTTCCTGGCGGGCGGCATCGCCGTAGAGCTTCATGGCTTCGGCCTTCTTGTTGAGCGCTTCGGCTTCGGCAAGGCCTTGGGCCTTGATGGCTTCTGCTTCGGCGAGACCCTTTGCCTTTGTGGCTTCTGCTTCGGCTAAGGCTTTTGCCTTTGTAGCTTCGGCCTCTGCGAATGCCTTTTCCTTTTCGGCATCAGCAATCTGCTTGATGGCCTTGGCGCGTTGTTCTTCCTTGTAACGGACGGCTTCGGCATCTTTCTGTTGCTGGAAGAGTTCGGCTTCGGAACGCTGGATCTGGGCCTGGCGTTCGGCTTCGGCTTTCTTTTCGATTTCAGCCTTGAGTTCCTTTTCGGTCACCATGACCATACGTTCACGGATTTCGATCTCCTTTTCCTGCTTGGCGACTTCTGCTTCGGCCTGGGCAACGTTGATGGCTTTTTGTTGCGTCTGCTTCTGGATTTCGTAAGCGGCATCTGCAATAGCCTTTTCTGTATCGGAAATCTTTTGCAGGTTGGCCTTTTTCACGGCGAGGTCGTTTTGCTTCTGTGCGATTTCGAGTTCTGCGGCAACGGCTGCGTCGTTCGCTTCTTTCTTGGCTTGCGACTGTGCGACGCTGATATCGCGTTCGGCGTTAGCCTTGGAAATGGCGGCAGCCTTGCGGATGGCGGAAGTCTTGTCGACACCGAGATTCTCGATCACGCCGTTCGCGTCTTCAAAATTCTGGATGTTGAACGTCTGCACCACGATGCCGAGCTTTTCAAGGTCGGGGATGGCGTTTTCGAGTACGAGTTCGGAGACCTGCTTGCGGTCACCCACGAGGTCTACAAGCTGCATACGGCCTACGATTTCACGCATGTTACCTTCGAGAATGTCGACGATCATGGCGCGAATGTCTTCGGGCTTCTTGTTCAAGAAGTTCTGAGCCGAAGATTTAAGGCGGTCCGTATTGTCCGAAATTTTTGCGGTCACGACAGCATCGACAGAAACGTTGATGTAGTCCTTGGTGGGGACGGGGCTGCCCGTCTTCACGTCAATCTGGATCAGCTGCAAGGAAAGATGGTCGGCACGTTCGAAGAACGGAATGCGAAGCCCTGCACGGCCGATGATGACTCTAGGCTGTTTTTGGATACCGGAAACGATGATGGCTTCATCAGGAGCGGCCTTGATGTAAGACATCACGAAGATGATGATCAGTAAAAGTATTGCCGATGCAATGGCGATGTAAAGGATATTATCTGGCATTAAAACCTCATTATTTTAGTTTACTTTTAATATACAACATTTACATTGTCATAAACTGCCCAAACGTAAATTTTTTTATAAAAAAAAAGCCCGGCGAAGCCGGGACCTTTAAACGCATAAATTTTGCGCTTTTTAGATTTTTTCGATGATTTCGTTTTTGCCGTTGACGCGGATGACGGTTGGCTTCCACGTCTTGGCTTCTTCTGGAGACATCGTTGCATAAGCTACGATAATCACGAGGTCGCCCGGCTGAACCAAGCGGGCTGCGGCTCCGTTCAAACAAATGACGCCAGAACCAGCCTTACCTTCGATGACATAGGTGTCGAGACGAGAACCGTTGTTGACATCAAGTACGCCAACTTTTTCGAAAGGGAGGATGCCTGCAGCATCCATCAAATCGCGGGCAATGGTAATCGAACCCTCGTAATTGAGGTTTGCATCGGTTACAGTAGCGCGATGAATTTTGCTTTTAAGTAATTCTAACTGCATTGCTGCTTAGAACTTTACATTGAAGAAACTTGCAACGCCCTGGTCTGGAGTCGGAATGACACCAAAGCTGAAGCGGTTTGCGTCCGGATTGCTATCCCACTGGGTAGTGATGAATGCGTCTGCAAAGGACCAGATGTGTGCGGCGATAATTCCGCCAAATCCCCACCACCAGTAGCTCTTGTCTTGAACCTTGAGGGTTACCGTAACTGCGATACTGCCGATTTCAAGGACATCCATAAATGTTGCCTTGGCAGTCTGCTTGGTTTTCCACTGGTAATAAGAGGGAATCAAGAGGGAAAGGTAAGCTGCGCCCTGATCGCCATTACGATAACGGTAAGAGCGGTCGATGTCGGCATCTTCCATACCTTCAGCACGTTGGCTCAGCCAATCTTCTTCGCTAACGCCAAGTCTGTTCCACGGTTTCTGGAGATATTCTGTTGGACGGATGCCGATTTCGACGAGCTTCGTGAGCTTTTCACGAGAAACGCCTTGTTCTTTTGCTTGCTGGTATTCCCACTGGGTGAGGCCCATATCTTCGTACTTGAAGCCTTCCCACTGACCGCTCGTTGCTTGAGCGTTACCAATGTTCGACTGAGCTTCACTAGCTTGAGCATTGGCCTGGGCTATGGAATCCGCTGTAGCGGCATCCTGAAAGTCGTCAGAAAATAGATCGTCACTCTGAGCAAACGCTAATGAGCCCGCAAACAAAACAGCAGAAAGCATTTTAAACATGTTACTCATTGTCGATCTCTTTCTTAAACGTTTAATGCCGGGGGAGGGAATCGAACCCTCACACTCTCGCGAGTACTGGATTTTGAGTCCAGCGCGTCTACCAATTTCACCACCCCGGCGGG
>JBGVAT010000057.1:0-6454 GCA_045224895.1 Fibrobacter sp. | reverse complement strand
CAATTCCACGCCCTTCGCCTTGAGCTGGTCGCGGAACTTTTCAATCGCCTTCACCGGATTGTCGAGCTTTGCACTGCGCACATCAAGGGGAGACGGCTGCACCAGGAATTCCACATCCTGACGGTAGAAAAGCCACTTGTCTTCAGGCTTGGCCTCTTCCCTACCACACAACTTGCCGATGCAATCGCCAGCAGCACCGAGAACGACCTTCTCGCCCGGATCGCTAAAGAGGTTCCACACCGCAAGCTGGTACTTGGGGCGCAACGCCAACACAATAGCGCTCTCGTCATCAATCTTATTTTCGAAAGCACGCAAATAGCGGCTCGTCCACACGCCATAATGCTTCACGTCCAAGAACGCACGCCACAGCGACACATGACCAAGGTCAGCCACGAGCGACTTGATGCAAGAATCCGCCTGCGGGAACGATTCCGGTTCATCCTCCAGCTTCGAGAGGAGCGTATCTGCCAACTTGAGGCTCTTGTAACGAGCTTCAGCCGTATCGAGTTCAGCATACGTATTCACCGAAAGCACAGCCGCTTCCAAGTCCGAAAGCGAAGACGTCACAGGCTCCAACGCATCGGCAACCTCTGCACCCGCAGCAATCGCCTCGCGCGCCGCACGCCACTTTGCATCAAGCGAGTCCGCAGCCGCAGCGACCTTTTTCTCGCGCACAATCGGAGTGTAAACCACATCCTTGATAATATCAAACGGCTGAAAACGCTTTTCGCCACGCAAGTCAGAAACAGCTTGCCAGCCAAACGGGAACAGCAACAAAATCGAAAAAATAACGACAGGGATAATGTATTTCTTATTCACGGGAGATAAGATAGAATTTTAATGTTACGGCATAGTCAAGCCATTTCCAATAAAGGGTAGAATATTTTACCAAAATTTTTCCGGACAAACAGCCCACAAAAGCGTGTTAATATAGTGGAGGGCAAACACAGCAAACTGGCCTTCTCGGAATTAACCGCCATACGGCAAGGAACAACATGTCTGAAAACCAAAACGCTATCGAATTTACCATTACCACTACTCGCGAATACTGGGAAGAAAAGACCTACGAAGAAATCAAGAGGACGACCTATCTAAATCCCCTTTTTGATCCAGGCTTTAAAGCATTTCTTGGTGAGGAACAGGCTCTTAAAAGTTTCTTAAATGGAGCTTTTCACCTTGATGCGGAACACAAAATCGAATCAGTCTCCATCAAGAACATCGAAATCAATATTATTTTCCCAGCCACGAAAACATTTCGGCTTGATATCCGGGCTACTACAGCTAACGGACGCAGTATAGATATAGAGATGCAGAAAGCCAAACCCGCACACTTTGTCGAAAGAGTCCTCTTGCAACACAGTGCTTTTTTACTTCAAAGCAAATACGAACAGGACAAGGATTTTTTTAGATAATTTCCCTGAAAATCCCACAGATAAAGAACGCTATGAACGTGACAATCGTTTTTACAAGATACCCCCAACCATTGCAATTTGGATTTGTGACTTTCATATAGAAAATCAAGACGGATATCGAGGTTCCTGGATGGTCAAGAATGAAAAGGGCTTGCCAGTGACCGACAAGATTGAGTATATTATGTATGACTTGACGCAGTTTTCGATATCAAAGGATAAGATTCGGACTGATGAAGAACGTTGGCTATATCTGTTAAAAACAGCAGGAACATCCAACAATCTTCCTGATTTCAATGACCGAGTAATCGCAAAAGCAATCAAACGTCTTTTAGTAAAAACAGCATCGGAAAAACTTCTCAGGGAACAAGCAAAGAATATGGTTATGACAGAAGAAGAACTCGACTATCTCGCCTCGCTGAAAATTCGTGCCCATGAAGAAGGTCTTGAAAAAGGGCGTATCGAAACGGCTCTTGATATGCTTGCCGACAACGAGCCTATCGAGAAAATTGTCAAGTACACACACTTGCCCGAAAGCAAGATTCTTGAGCTTAAGGCTTCATCATCAAGCGAAGCAACCAAGTAACAAAATATACCACCCTAAAATGCATACGCAAAGAGGCCTACTGGCCTCTTTTTGATAATGACTCGTTCACATAACGCCCCACGCTTTCACTGCACGTGTGAGCATTTGCATTTTACCCCTCAAATCGCTCGTTTTGTCGCCATAAACGCTCAAAAACATTTTCAAATAATGAAAAAAAACTAAATTTGGCTTCACTATGAATACTTCATTGAACGATTTATGGGTTGGAGTCGATGTAGGCTCCACCACTGTCAAAATTGCCGTAGTCGATCCTGAGACATCTAAGCTTTTACACTATACGTACCAGCGCCATAATGCCATGCAGGCACAAAAGGTTCACGAAGTGCTTCGCGAGGCACACGCCCTTTTCCCAGGAAAAAACTTCCGAGTCACGTTCTGCGGTAGCGGTGGTCAGCCCTTTGCCGAAGCAACCCACGCATTCTTTGTGCAAGAAGTCGTCGCAAACGCACTCGCCGTGCGTGCCACCTACCCCGAATCCCGAGTCGCCGTCGAACTCGGCGGTCAAGACGCCAAGGTCGTGTTCTTCGAAAAGGACAAGACGACCGGAAAGCTCATCGCCTCCGACATGCGCATGAACGGTGTCTGCGCCGGTGGTACGGGTGCTTTCATCGACCAAGTGGCAGAACTCCTCCGCATCAAGACCGAAGTATTCGAAAACTATGCCAAGCGCGGCCAGAAGGTCTACGAGATCTCGGGCCGTTGTGGCGTGTTCGCCAAGACGGACATCCAGCCGATGCTCAACAACGGTATCGCCAAGGAAGATATCGCCCTTTCGAGCTTCCACGCCATCGCCAAGCAGACCATCGGTGGTCTCGCCCAGGGTATGGAAATCAAGCCGCCGGTCATCTTCGAAGGTGGCCCGCTCACATTCAACCCGACTCTTGTCCGCGCTTTCAAGGAACGCCTGGGCATCACGGACGAACAGGCTATTGTCCCGGAACACTCCGAAGTGCTCGTGGCCATGGGTGCAGCCCTCGCCAACGGTTCCATGTTCGCGAACCAGGAATGCATGTACCGCGAAGAGGGTTCTCTCGACGCGCTCGTTCACTTTAACGAAATCCGCCAGGCCGAGAACAAGGCCAAAGCCGCCTCCGACCTTTTCTTCAAGAACGAAGCCGAATACAAGCTGTTCCTCGAAGAACACAAGATGGCCGGCAACAACTACCCGCAGCCGCCTTCGGGTTCGACCATCAACGCTTACCTCGGCATTGACGCCGGTTCCACGACCACGAAGTTCATCCTCCTTGACGAGAACGAAAAGGTCATCGACGGATTCTATGCCAGTAACGACGGTGAACCGCTCGCCGTCTTGAAGCGCGCCCTGGTGGACCTCGCCGACCGCTACGAAGAATACGGTTGCAAGCTCAACATCTTGGGTGTGGGTACAACCGGTTACGGTGAACAACTCTTTGCCAAGGCCGTCCATGCCGACTACCACACGGTGGAAACGGTCGCCCACGCAAATGCCGCCCAGAAGCTTTGCCCAGACGTGTCGTTCATCTTGGACATCGGTGGCCAGGACATGAAGGCCATCTCCGTTCAGGACGGTGTCGTCACGGGAATCATCCTCAACGAAGCCTGCTCCTCGGGGTGCGGTTCGTTCATCGAAACTTACGCCCGCAGCCTCGGCATCCCGCTTGAAATGATTGCCGAAATGGCATTCAACTCCAAGAGCCCGTCCCAGCTGGGTTCCCGCTGCACCGTGTTCATGAACAGCTCGATCATCACGGAACAGCGCGACGGCAAGCAGCCCGAAGACATCATCGCTGGCATCTGCCGTTCCATCATCAATAACGTCTTTACGAAGGTCATCCGTATCCGCAACTTGAGCACGCTCGGCAAGAAGGTCGTGGTGCAAGGCGGTACGTTCAAGAACAACGCCGTTCTCCGCGCCTTCGAACAGTACACGGGCCTCAAGGCCATCCGTCCGGAACGTCCGGGTGAAATGGGCGCCATCGGTATCGCACTTTTGACCAAGAAGTTCATGGAAGAAAAGCGTGCAGCCGACCCGAACGTGCAAAGCAAGTTCATCGGTCTTGAAGCCATGAAGACCTTCAGCTGGCACAACCAGCCGGGTCAGCTCTGCCAGTACTGCACCAACCACTGCTCCCGCACCATCGTCACCTTTAGCGATGGCCAGAGCTTTGTGACGGGCAACCGCTGCGAACGCGGCGAAGTCACCGCCGACCCGAACGATCCGGCAACAAAGAAGCTCATCGCCGAAATCAACAAGAAGATGCAGGCAGTGCCCGACATGATCAAGCGCACGAACCAGCTCTTGGTCAAGGACTACGCTCCGCAGATTCTCTTGCCGCAGAACGGAAAGACCATCGGTATCCCGCGCGTGCTCGAATTCTGGAACAGCCTCCCCTACTGGAAGGCATTCTTCACCGCCCTCGGATACACCGTCGTCGTAAGCCGCCAGAGCGACTACAAGATGTTCGAAGAAGGTCTCCACAGCGTGCCTTCGGATACGGTCTGCTTCCCGGCCAAGCTCGTTCACGGTCATGTGCTCAGCCTCATCGAAAAGAAGGTCGACCGCATCTTCTTCCCGATGATGATTTCGCTCCCGAGTGATCACACCAAGTTTAACGCCACGACTGTCTGCCCGGTCGTACAGGGCTACCCGAACATCTGCCAGAACACGGACGAACCCGAAAAGAATTACGGCATCCCGATGGACCAGCCGATTTTCCACTGGGCAAATTCCAAGCTCCGCAGAAGCCAGACCATCGACTGGTTCCACGACAACTGGAACATCGACAGAAAGACTTTGGACAAGGCAGTCACGGAAGGCGAAAAGGCCCTCAACAACTACCGCACTACACTCCTCGAAGAAGGCCAAAAGATCCTCGACGAAGTGAAGGCGAACAACACATTTGCCGTAGTGATCGCAGGCCGTCCCTACCATGCCGACTTGCTCATCAACCACAACATTGCAAGCCACTTTACCGCAATGGGCATTCCGGTGCTTACCACCGAATCGCTCCCGGGCGTTTACGACCAGGACGTTCCGAGCCACACCCGCGTGGAAATCAAGAACACGTTCCACTTGCGTATGCTCGGCGCCACGATGATTGCATCGAGGGACCCGAACGTGGAACTCGCCCAGATCGTGAGCTTCGGTTGCGGACACGACTCCGTCTTGACCGACGAAATGATGCGCATGATGCACCGCGATTCCAACAAGGAAATGCTCATGCTCAAGCTCGACGAAGGTGACGCCCGTGGCCCGGTCGGCATCCGCATCAAGAGCTTTATCGAAACCGTGAAGGCCCGCCGTGCGGCAAACCTCCCGGACAAGCCGATTTCGAACGAACCGCAGTTCCACACGCCGTACTTGGCTAGCGACAAGACCAAGCGTATCATCTTGACGCCGAACCTCTCGCCCGCATTTGCGATCCTCGCAAGTTCCTACATCCAGGGCAAGGGCTACCTCTCGGATTACCTCCCGGTTGCAGACAAGCGCGCCATTGAACTCGGCAAGAAGTACGTGCATAACGACATCTGCTTCCCGTGCCAGATCAACATCGGCGAATGCCTCAAGTGGCTCGAAGAACATCCAGATGTTCCGCAGTCCCACGTTTCGATGTGCCTTGCCAAGAACTGCGAAAACTGCCGTGCCGTGCAGTACTCCGTGCTTGGCCGTAAGGCTCTTGACGAAGCGGGCTACAAGGACGTTTCCATCATCACGACCGGCATCGACACTACGGGTATGCATCCGGGATTCCAGCTCGGGCTTGACTTCCGCCTCCATACGCTTTGGGGCCTTGCCTTCATGGACGCCATCGAAACCGCATACCGCGCCATCCGCCCGTACGAAGTCCACAAGGGTGATTCCAAGAAGATTTACAGCAAGTGGATGCCGGAACTGATGAAGACCGCAGCAACGCTCAAGAAGACTGAACTCGGCTCAGCCAAGCGCCTTGTCGAAATGCTGCGCACCTGCATCGAAGAATTCAACCAGGTCGAAATCACGGAAGCCCGCCAGAAGGGCATCCGCAAGCCGCGCGTCGCCGTGCTTGGTGAAATCCTCATGAACTACCATCCGAGCGCAAACGGTCACGTCGAAGACTACCTCATGGACAACGGCATGGAAGTCTACCTCCCCGGCATGATGGACTTCTTCCGCGTCGACGAAGTGGTACGCGCCGAAAAGATCAGGCGTGGATTCTCTGCGAACCCGATCAGCGACCGTATCGAAGGCAGCGTCACGGCATCGCTCTTTACGCATGCGGCAGAAACCGCAAAGAAAGTGATGCAGACGTTCAAGCTTTACGAACACCACGCCGACTGCTACGAACTCGTGAACTACATCGACGGCATTATCGACCCGACGTACAACACGGGCGAAGGCTGGCTCATCCCGGCAGAAATCCTTTACAACTCAAAGCACGGCATCAACAGCTTCATCATTGTGCAGCCGTTCGCCTGCCTC
>JBGVAT010000056.1:0-14857 GCA_045224895.1 Fibrobacter sp. | reverse complement strand
CATATAAAATGAGATTTGAAAGGATTAGAGACTAATTATGATGAAATGCGAATGGATATTGTGTCCTGTTTGTGGGAGCAAAACCCGTAATAAAATTAGGAAGGACACTGTTTTGGAGAATTATCCCCTTTATTGTCCAAAATGCAGACAAGAAAGCTTGATTAAAGTTGACAACTTGAAGATAACTGTCATCAAAGAGCCAGACGCTTAAGACGCAGAGCCGATGAAATGAAAAAATTATTGAGGTCATAAGGACCTTTGGATTATGCTAGTTTTTTTCGAAAAAAATGTCAAAATGATTGTTTTCCTTCTTCGATAACCCTTTTGTAAAAAACATTTGATACGCATCCGCGTTAGGGATTGTGACCCCTTGGGGACAAGACTCGCGAAGCGAGACTTGGTTGCAAGAGCAATGCGGGTGTGCCGCAGGTGCGCACGGGTTGCCTTGCAATATAGCCCGCCCTTGCCGAAGGCAAGGGAACGCCTGAAGTTTTCGACTGCTGGTTTGAATCCGGCTCCATGCCGTATGCTAGCCGCCATTACCCGTTCGAAAACAAGGAACTCGTGGAACGCAGCTTCCCGGCGGACTTTATCGCTGAAGGCCTCGACCAGACCCGTGGTTGGTTCTACACCTTGACCGTGCTTTCTAACGCTTTGTTCCAGAAGCCGGCATTTAAGAACGTTATTGTGAACGGTATTATCTTGGCCGAAGACGGCTCCAAGATGAGTAAGTCCAAGCGCAACTACCCGGACCCGAACGACCTTATCGAACGCACGGGTGCCGACGCCATTCGCTTGTTCATGATCAACTCCGCCGCTTTGAAGGCCGAAGACCTCCGCTTCAGTGAAGAAGGCGTGAAGGGCATCGTGAAGCAGGTGATGCTCCCGCTTTGGAACGCTGTTGCATTCTTTGTCTCGAACCACAACGCCGACGCCGCCAAGGGCCAGTTGAACTGGAAGCCGGGTCAGGAAGTGAAGTCTGACAACGAACTTGACCGCTGGATGCTTGCAACGTTGCAGGATTTGGCCGCCAAGGTCGAAGTGGAAATGAAGGCTTACCGCTTGTACAATGTGGTGCCCGCTGTGATTGCCGCAGTCGATGACCTCACGAACTGGTACGTGCGCCGCAGCCGTCGCCGTTTCTGGAAGAGCGAAAACGATGGCGACAAGAACGCCGCCTACGCCACCATGTACAAGGTCTTGGTGGACTTCTCCAAGATTCTTGCCCCGTTCCTCCCGCTCCTCGCCGAAGAAATCTACCAGATTCTCGTTCGCGAAGTGGATGCCAATGCTCCGGTGAGCGTGCACCTCTGCGAATTCCCCAGCGCCGACAAGTCCCTCATGGACGAAAAGCTCGTGGAACGCATCGCCATGGTGCGTGGTATGGTCGAAATGGGCCGCGTGATTCGTGCTACGAACAACGTAAAGAACCGTATGCCGATTGCCAGCATGACGGTAGTTGCTCACGGCACCGAAGAAAAGAACGTCGCCGAGACCATGAAGGACTTAATCCTCGAAGAACTCAACGTTCGCGAAATGAAGTTCCTCGAAGACGAAACCAAGCTCGTGCAGCTCTCCGCCAAGCCGAACTTCCTCGCTATCAAGGCGAAGGGCCCGGATTATGCGAAAAACATGAAGGTGATTTCTGCCAAGCTGAATTCGCTGAGCGTCGACGAAATCAAGGCTCTGCAGAATGGCGAAACCATCAAGTTCGACTTCGGTGAAGTCGGTGCTGACTGCTTGATGCTCAACCGCATCGTTGCCGACGGCATGGCCGTGGAAGCCAACCAGCACTTCACCGTGGCTCTGGACTTGAAGATTACCGACGAACTTCGCCGCGCCTGCGTGGCCCGCGAACTCGTGAACCGCATTCAGAACCGCCGCAAGGATCAGAACTACGCTATCTCCGACAAGATCGAAGTGACGCTGTTCTCTGCAAGTGACGTCTTCAAGCAAGCGGTCGCGGAGAATGAAGCCTATATTGCAGGGGAGACGCAAGCCGTCGCCATCAAGTGGGCTGCCGCTGCCGATGGCCTCGAAGCCAACGACGCCGACGGCGAAGCATTCGCATTCACGACAGTCCGCGCTTAGTGTCATCCTGAGCCCATTCGACAGGCTCAGGGTAAACTCCGAGCGCGTAGCCTCGAAGTCGAAGGATCCAAAATAAAAAAAGAGACATTCCCAAACTGGAATGTCTCTTTTTTTATTTGTTTAATTATTTTGATTGACAATCGTGATTTTTTCAAAAACGCAAAGCATACGATTGATTGATGAACAGTTTTATGAATGTGAAAACTGATTTATTTTTAAATTTTAAAACAATTTTAAAATCTAATATCTCCAATAGGGAAAATCGCGTACAATGCGTCAAACGATTACTGATGAATATAGCTATAGTATTGATTTCTTTAAAGCCCTTGGGTTGTTTCTTATTATTCTAGCTCATGTTTCTATTCCAATATGGCTCTTTGAAATTAGAAACTTTGATGTTCCAATGATGGTTTTTATATCAGGATATTTGAGTAAAAACTCTTTTGCGAGAAGCTCATCGTATTTAAAATATGTAAAGAAAAGAATTGTAAGGCTGTTGATTCCGACATACATTTTTTTTATTGCTTTCTTTATTTGTCTTAGTTTTATTAAGCCTTTGGATCCAATGATTGTTATAAAGACTTTTTTATTGCAGAATAACTCTTACGGTTTTGTGTGGATTATTCGTGTTTATTTGTTGTGTGCTCTTATTGTTCCGTTTATTGGTAAATTAGATTTCTCTAAAACTAGAACTATTTTGGGTGTAGTAATAGTTTATGTCTTGTATGAGTTGTGTTGTCAATATGAAATAGGAATATACGCTAAAGTTATTGGACAAACTGTATTTTATGTTATTCCTTTTGGAATAGTTTTATTACTAGGCTTTTGCTATAGAGATTTTTCAAAAAAAGTTAGACTGTTGGTGGCTGTGTTGTTTACTGCTTCATTTGCTATTATAGAATTTGTTTATTTTATGAAATTTGGAGAATTCTGTTTTGTTCAACCGTATAAGTATCCTCCAAGGTGTATATATATTATTCATGCGTTGATGTATATTTCACTTTTGATGCTTCTTGAAAATGTATTTGTAAAAATTGGAAAAAATGCTTTTATTGTATTTGTCAGTAGATCTTCTCTTTGGATATACCTTTGGCATATTGCATTTTTGGCATTAGTCGATAATTTCTTTACATCATCATTTTGGGGTGTGAAGTTTTTAATTGTAACGTCGCTGAGTGTCTTTGTCGTTTTTCTTCAAAATAAGTTGATAGATTCCATTGAGGAAAAAAATAAATTGCCTTTTCTTAAGATTTTTAGAGGATAGACTACATACGGGTGTAGTTCTTAATATTTTATATTTTTACAGTGTTATGAAATTTATTCGTACTCTCGCTTTTCTTTTTGTTCTTGTTCTGCCGGGTTATTCCTTGGCGGAAACCGATTCTGTTTACACGCCCAAGAAAAAAGCCTCGGATTATATACCAATGCCTTTGGGGATTGAAATCGGCGGTGGGAGTATGTTCGTGGCTGGAGTGGAATGGGGATCTTCTTTAAGTTTAATCTATGTACAGAAACGTCCTGAAAATGAAAAAGGTCTGTGGGTGCCCAATGATGCGTTGATGTGGTCTATCCGTACCAGGTATGTTTACGATTATATTGACCACGAATATGGTGTATTGCTCCATCCGAATATTCAGTATCTGCGCCCCCTTTTCGGCGCTGCTGTTGGCCCCCAGGTGGGTTGGTTTTCTTCGACGGGATTTGACTATGGTGCATCAGTCCGTTTGGATTTGATGTGCTTATTGAATATTGAAGTTGGCTATTTTTTCGAAAAAAAGAATCCTTATGTGAGTTTTCTGTTCACATTTTCCCTTTTGAGAATAGGACCATTCGACCCCTGATTAACTATGTCCATCATCAACGAAATTCAAAAAGCGCTTTTCGCAAAGCAAGATTTAAAGTTCAAGGCTTTCCACAGCAAGCTTATCCCGACGACGGATGCAAAGACGATTATCGGTGTGCGTACGCCAGACTTGCGTGCGATTGCGAAGGAATTTGCAGGCCACCCTGATGTGGAAAAATTCTTGACAGCGCTACCGCACAAGTATTACGACGAAAATCAAGTCCATGCGTTTATTTTGTCCTTGATTAAGGATTTCGATGATTGCGTTTCGCACATTGATGCGTTCTTGCCGTATGTGGATAACTGGGCTACTTGCGACCAGATGCGCCCCAAGGTCTTTGCAAAAACGACAAACCGCAAGCGTCTTTTGAAAGATGTCGAGCGCTGGATTGATGCCCCGGTGTCGGATGTTTACACGGTGCGCTTTGGCATTGAAACGCTGATGTCGTTCTTTCTGGACGATGACTTTGACCCGAAGTTCTTGAAATGGGTCGCGAAAATCCGCAGCGAGGAATACTACCTCAACATGATGGTTGCGTGGTTCTTTGCGACAGCGCTTGCCAAACAGTACGAGGCGACCCTCCCGTTTATCGAAAAGCGCGTACTCGACGCCTGGACACATAACAAGACCATCCAGAAGGCGATTGAAAGCTATCGCATTAGCGATGAGCAGAAGGCGCACTTGAAAACATTGAAATTATAGTATCTTTTTTAATATGATTGAATATTCTGTACAGACTGTAAAAACAGACCGCTTTGAAATGGACTACCTCAAATTTGGCACGGGTGCGCGCCCGCTCGTGTTGCTGCCGGGGATGAGCCTCAAGAGTACGATGGGCATTGCCTCGATGGTGGTGGATTCTTATAAGATATTTGCAGATGATTTTACGGTTTACATGTTTGACCGCAAAAAGAATTTTGGCGAATCGTACCTGATGGAAGAAATGGCGTCAGATACCGCCGAAGCGATGTCGGCGATTGGAATCGAACGCGCTTGCATTATTGGCATTTCGCAAGGCGGTATGATTGCACAGCTCATTGCGGAGCAGTTCCCGCAAAAAGTGGATCGCCTGGCGCTCGGCTGCAGTGCCTCCCGCTTGAACGATATGTCTCGAGCTGTTATGACCGAATGGAAACGCCTCGCG
This sequence comes from Fibrobacter sp., assembly GCA_045224895.1. GTDB lineage: Bacteria > Fibrobacterota > Fibrobacteria > Fibrobacterales > Fibrobacteraceae > Fibrobacter. The sequence goes on along the minus strand of JBGVAT010000056.1, from coordinate 9,778 downwards.
GATGCCCGCGATATCGAAGCCCTCTGCTCGAATTTCATCGACAAGGTCTTTTCTGAGGAAACCATCCGCAAGTACAAGCGGAGCCTGATGCGTATGAATACGAACGCCACGGAACAGGATATGGCTCGTTTCTGCGTCTTGGCTAAGGCCTGCCTTGCGTTCGAAGCGTACGAAGGCCTCTCGAAACTCAAGTGCCCGACATTGATCCTCGGAGCCGAGCTGGACCAGGTTCTGGGCGTAATCGCATCCTGTGAAATCGCAGAAGTCCTAAAGCAAAACGGCGTGCCGGTGGAACTCTATGTTTATGAGAACTTCGGCCATGCTGCCTACGACGAAGCTCCGGATTTCCGCGAAAGAATACTCAAGTTCTTGAACGGGTAGGGCGTAAAGTCCTTTTGAACGGAACGAATTGTTTCGACTGGTGCTGCTCACCGGCCCTATAGTCGCTATTTTGCTTTTTTGTCAATGATTTCTGCTTTTGGTAGGGGTTTTATTTTGACTTGTAAAAAGCTATTTTTGGGTGTCCGAGAGTTGTTGGAATGAATCGGAACCATATGAATAAATATATTAGGATTGCATTTTTATTGTGCGTTGCTATTGCAATGACTTTTTTGAATGCGTGTGATGATGGCGTTAATGCCAATGATCAGACTGTAGCTGAAGTTGATGAATCTTCTTCGTCGAAGGCGAAAGCTTCATCATCGAGTGTGAAATCTTCATCGTCGAAAAGTAAAGTATCGTCATCGAGTACAAAAGCATCCTCATCGTCGAAAGCGAATGGTTCTTCGTCGAGTGTGAAAAGTAGTTCTTCTGTGGCTCTTTATCCAGAATCCTTTAAACCGGACGATGCTGAATATCCTTATGCGGGAATCCCTCGCATTGTCATTGAAACGGAAAAACGCCAAGCGATTAAAGACCGCGAAACAGAAATCCCGGCAAAACTCCAAATATGGGGTGAGAAAAAAGCTGAAAGTGAAATAATGGACTTGACCATTAGAGGTCGGGGAAATACATCTTGGCTTAGTATGCCCAAAAAAAGCTACAAGATTGAATTTGCAAAGAAACAATCTATGCTTGGTATGCCTAAAGACAAGGATTGGGCTTTGATTGCTAATTATGCTGATAAAACATTGATGCGAAATTTTTTGGCTTACCAGTTTGCGACTGCTATTGGCTCCTATTATGCGTCGAAATGTGAATTTGCTGATCTTTATTTGAATGGTGAGTATTTAGGGGTGTATCTTTTAACTGAAACGATCAAAGTAGGATCGAATAGGGTGAATATTCCTAATGAAAGCTATTCTTATATTGTAGAAGTTGACGCAAAATACAGAGTTGGCGAACAAGTTATTTTTTCAAACGCCTTAATGAGCGATTCTACTTCAAAGACTGCTTTCAGAGTTCATGACCCTAAAAATGCTTCGGATGCGGTTCTCGATACAATTCAAAGTCATATTTATAGTTTTGAAAGGTTTTTGAAAAAAATCAAGACTGATGATGACAATAATGTTGATGAATGGATTGATGTCGAGCAGAGCGTAAAGCATTATTGGATTCAAGAGGTTTTTAAAAATCCGGATGCCTGTTTTTATACGAGTGTGTATTTTTCGTGGGTCAAAGGCGGGAAAATCAATATGGGACCTGTATGGGATTTTGATATGGCTATGGGAAATCACTATTCTAAATCTGCAAGTAGCGTTGATTCCTGGCAAGTTCGTAATTATTGGAATAAATATTTGCTCAGAGACAAAGTGTATCAAGATGAAATCAAAAAAATATGGAATGACAACCTGGGGCTGTTTGAATCTATTCGCGATACGATTGATGTTCTTTATGCCAAGTTGGAAAAGCCCGCTGTGAATAATTTTAATCGTTGGAATGTTCTTGCAGATGATTCTTCAATGGGCGAATGGAAAACGAAAAAATATGGCTCTTATAAGGAATCTGTCAATTCGATAAAAGACTGGATTACAAAAAGAATCCAGTGGATTGATTCGCAAGAAAATTTATAGTTGAGTTGTTTGAAATGACTAGGATTCTAGATTTTGCCTGTATTTCAATGTAGCAATACGAAAAAGTATAAAGTAGATGGCTACGGATATATATGGCGTTTCTAGATAATTGAAAAAGATGGCAATTATGGATGCTATTAAAAAAAGCGAATAGTATTTCACTCTGAAAACATCTCTGTCTTTATAGTTTCCGACTATTTTTAATGCAATTGCCGACGGCTTTCCGTTTTTTTCGCGAACGCAGTATTGTAAAAATGTCGGGAAAATGTAGGCTAAGATGATGTAAATGATTGCTGTCCAGTTTATTGTTCCTATGGTATACAGAATTATGGGCATGCAATATCTGTAGGCCGTTAAGGGATTGATCAGATAGTCGCAGATTTTTCCGCGTACAGAGTTATAAAGCATATAGTAAGGCAAAACTGCAATCATGATAATTAAGATGGGCAAAGACAAGCCCATAATGAAATAGTATGCACAGGCGGCCAAGATCAAGGCTATTCTTATTGTGTAAATAAGAACCTTGTTTTTTTCGTAAACGGCGAATTCGTCTTCACTTAATCTTAGTGTCGGCTGAGGTTCTTTTTTGATGGTTTCACAATCGTTTTGTATGTAGCCCAATTCATAAAAACAATATACCGATAAAATGGCTAGAGCTGCATCGAGAACCCTAAAATGGGATGTGTTTATACACCACATAGTTAATAATACTGGAAACAGGTATTCGCTGGCCCAGAAAAGAAAACCCTTTGATGATCGTTTTATGAATCGTGTTTTAAGGGTGTACCAAATTGGAATGATAAAAATCAGTAGCTTATCAAGTTTGCGTTCCATTGTTTTCTCTTTAACAGTTTGGACCATTTTTTTGCAGTTCTTCTATATATAATAATATTTTTTTCTTTGGCGAGTTCAAGAATGTTGGCGTCGCTAAGGTCATCTGTATATACGGCTGCTATTTGTGTCTGTTCGTCTAGATATGCAGTTTTGTTGCCTAGTAGGTCCTGGATCAGCTTTCCTTGACATATGGAGCCGTCATATTTTAGCAAGGAACTTTTATAGCTGTCTATTTTTAGAGATTTGGCGATGGCCTGTGCTACGACATCTATTGTCGCTGACATGATGACAATGTTTTTGCCTTGACTTTTTAGGGCTTCTAAAGACTGAATGACTTCGATGTTTTTTCGGGAGCTTAAAAATGTATTGACAAAATCATCGGCGTATTTTGATAAAATGTCTTTGTTATAGCCCTTTAAAAAACGTAATGCCAATATTCGTGTTAAATCTAAATGGAAATAAATTCTTAGAACCTTGTTGATCAGCTTCCAGATGATTGAGGTGTAGATCCTTTTGAAAAAACGAAATTTCCAGTTCTTTTTGAATAGCCAATTTAAAAAATCAAATGTCGTATTTGATTTATATAAGGTGCCGCAAATGTCAAATATGTGGATTTCTTTTAAAGGCATAATCAAATAAGACTTTGATACAAGGAATAATGTTCAGCGGCTGTTTTTTCCCAAGAGAAAAATTGAACACGTTGAAAACCGTCATTAATTAATTTTCTTAGAATACTTTCATTCTGACAAGCTTGATTCATAACTTCATAAATGTTGTCAATCGAATGCGGATCGAAATACATAGCGGCGTTTTGACCTATTTCAGGAAAACAACTGACATTCGAGAGAATGCATGGACATCCGCATTGCATGGCTTCTAGTATAGGCATCCCAAAACCTTCCGAAATTGATGGATAGACGAAGAACAGCGCGTCTCTGTATAATTGTATCATTTGCATTTCGGATGCAAAGATGGAATGGCATCGATGGTTTATTTTTAGGGATTCTAGTAGTTTTTGCTCTTGGTCGTTAAATGGAGCTCCCGTACAAACGAGCCTTATTTCTGGGTTCTTTTCTGATAACAGGGAAAATGCCTTGATGAAATTATTAAAATTTTTAAAAGGATTATTTCGATTACCAACATACAATATATATGGAAAATCATATATATGAACATTAGGAATGCTATCTAGTTTAATGTGATCAATGCCGTGATAAATGACTGAAATTTTCTTTTCATCAATTTTTAATAAATCAACGAGTTCGTTTTTTGTGCTTTCGGAAATGGCTATGATATGGTCCGCTCTTTCACAAGATTTTATCGTATCCCGTTGCAGTCTTTTGTTTATATTGTATGTGAAAAAGTTCATATCATGGATTGTCGTAACCATGGGCTTTTTGCCGATTCCCAAAAGAGAAAAAAGTTCGTAATGCGTTTGATGATAAACATCGTATTTCTGTCGTGAAAGTTGCCAAACTGTGTATGGAATGCCTAATTCTAATCTAAGACGTCCTTTCCCTTTAAATTCAGGTCCTGGAAGTTGAATTGTTGGGAATAGATTTAGCTCTTTTACATATTGGTTTTCTGAAAAAATCGTTGATGTGGACCAAGAACCCTGGGGAAGATGGCTTAATAATTTTGCAAAATATTTTGATACTCCACCAATTTTTTGATGTGAAAAAATCTGGTGATCAAAAAAAATCTTCATTTTTTTACTCTCTTGCTTTTTAATCTTTGGTTAAGCCATCTGAAAAAACTATTATGTAAAAGCTTTCCTATAAAAATTAGTGCTGGGTTGTGGTATTTGATGATGAAGTCTATGTCGTAGGACATTCTTGGTGGCAACAGTTTTTTGAATGCTGCATACCGTTCCTCTAAGGATTTCTTCAAATTTCCACTTGCTCCAGGGTCTTCGCAATTACAAATGAAAATAGGGATGTCCTGGTATGATTCGTTGTCAAGAATTAATGCCTTAAACAAAAATTCTGTGTCGCTTACAATCTTGTAGTTTTCTGAGAAATGGTGCTTTAAGAGAATTTTTCTCTGTACAAAAGTGCTTTGATGGTTTAGGCTGTCCTTAAGGAAAAATGTTAAGTTTATTCTGTTGGCAGATGGCGGATACCAAGTTAAAACACCTTGCTTTCCGATTCCTGAAAGAATGCCGATATTCTGATCTAAATACGGAGCAACCTTTTTTAAAACATCAGTGTCATAAAAGCAATCTCCAGAATTCATAAAAATGCAATAATCACCTTGAGCAATGTCTATACCCTTGTTCATTGCGTTGTATAGACCGCTATCAGGTTCTGAGACGCCCTTTATGGAATACTTTTCTTTGTAAGCATTGAAAATTTCTTTGCTGCCGTCGGTACTGTTTCCGTCAATGATAATGTATTCGTAATCGCTATAAGTTTGTTGAATGACGCTGTTGATGGTTTTTTCTAAACCCTTAGCGTTGTTGTAATTGATTGTGATGACGGATATCTTCATATGTTATTGTTGCCTTCGGGTATGCTGTTTTCAAGCTCATATTGGTTTTCTTGCGAAATCTTATCCATCTTTATTTTGGCAAAGAAAAAGATGAATGCGATGGGGAAGAATACGAAGACTTCTGTGGCTTGAAGCATCAGTAAAAGGAAGAATATCAAAAATCTTTTTTGTGGGTAGAAATTCTTTAATCTGGAATATAAGGCTAGGCAGAAAAATAAAAGGAAAATACATCCTAATTGGGAGGATAGGGCTAATAAACCATTACTTGAAGTGATATTACCTAAATGCTTTCCTCGATTTATGAATTCGGGTGAGTTTATCCCATAGCCAAGGATGGGCCTTTCTATGGTCATTTGCAACATGGCAAGATTATCCATTTTTCGAATTTCATATGAGGTGTTATCACTGCCTTTTTGAGACATCTTTTCTGTATAGGTTTCTGAAGACAGCAAAAAGAATGCTGCGGCTATCAGTGCAATGCCTATGAAAATGGCTTTCATAAAAGTCTTTTTTGTCATTTTCATATTTATAACAGTAAAGACTGTAAGAATGAACAGGTTTATGTAGCCTGCTGTTGATTGCGTCATCAACAATGCTGTTATTATTATTGTTATTTTGATTTTTCCAAAGGGGACTGAAAAATTAAAATGACTTATTTCGTTAAAGTACATAATTAGAACATAGTTCAATATAATCTGGAATGCACCTGGTTCCCAATATGGACCTGCGAGTCGATTGAATGGATAATCCCAACCGAAGTTGTTGAATAAAAACATCAAGTAACGGATGCCTGCTTTTTCTTCGATATGCAGTGGAATAAGATTTTGCTGTTGCAATAAAAAGAGAATGATGCTTGTAAATGCAATGAATGTTGCTATGTTTAGATATATATATCTGAATTTATTGTAATCAATGGTTTGCATGATGTTTAAGGTTCCTGCTGCTAAAAGCAGGAAGCCTATAACCATATTGAACGAAGACTCGTATTCTCCGACAAAAAAGCAACTACAGAGCAGGCTCAGTGAATAGATACCAAAGAAAATAAGCTCCCTATGGCCGTATTTTATTTTGCTCTTGAATGCAAAAAAGATTGAATAAATGAAAAACATGTAAATAAAGACGGATGCGTGTAGCATGGAACCGAAAACGGTTCCTGAAACAAGGAACATTAAAAAAACTGCAATGTAGCTATAAAAAGTCATAAGGTTGTTTTTTCCAATTTTTTTAATAGATAGCTTTTTTTATGAACCTTGCCGGATTGCCGGCCCAAATTTCGCCGGAAGGGATACTTTTGGTGACTACGGAACCCGCTCCAACAATGGATCTTGCTCCAACAGTAACACCTTTTAATATTATTGTACCCGCTCCGATGAAGCAATCGTCTTCAATCACAATGGGGGCGCTTGTTTTGCTTGTTTCATCCGTTTTTTCGTCACGACGCAATCTATAGTCCAGTGAATGAAAATCGCTGGTGTATAGTTTTGCTCCTGCGCCAAGTTTGACGTTATTACCGATAGTAACATTCGCAAATGCTATTATGGCAGTTTGGCTCATACCGACATTGTCGCCAATAACAATTCTACCGCCTTTTGTTGCTTGCAGCACGCAGGGCGTTTCTCCAAAGCCAATTTGGTTTCCTGACATACCGTTGTTCATACGAAAATTGTGACCGATGCGTATAGAGCTTTTCTCGCGAATGGAAACGAAAATATAAGGGATGCCGCTTGTCTTGAAATCATGGAATCCTTCACAAAGACTCCCCAAAAGAAGCTTTGTATAATAATGATCTATGATCCCATGGATGAATACGGAAATTCTTTTAAAAGATTTGTAGAAAAAGGTTGAAATTTTCAATGTCCGTCACCCTGGTTTATAAATTGGTTTTCAGTAGCTTGCTATAAATATCTAGTAAATTGTCGGATATTTTTTTCTGGTCGTGACGTTGTAAGGCAATTTCTTTGGCCTTTTGGCCGATACTTGTGTTTAAATCAGGATCTGAATATAATTCCTGTATCAAGTATGCCAACTGGTATGGATCATTTGCTGGAACCAAGAATCCGTTTACACCGTTCTCTATAAGTGACGGTAATCCTCCTACATTTGCTGCTATTACGGTTGATCCCAAAAGTTGAGCTTCACATACGCTATTAGGACTGTTGTCGATATAGCTTGGGTGTACAAAGAGAGTGCTGTTGCTGATTTGTTTTTTTAGATTGCTTGCGTCGGTTACGCCAGCAAGATTTACATTGACCTGTTCGTGTTTTATTCCGACTTTTTTTTCAATGTATTGAGGATCCACGTTGCCAAATACAATCCACTCAAAATCCAGTTCAAGTTGACGCTTCATCAGATTTGCTGTTTTTAAAATCAAATCATAGCCTTTGTAGTAGGGATCTGATATTGTCGAAACTATGGTTAATTTCTGTGGAATCTGGCGAGAACATTTTTCATAAAAGACATCGCGAAGGATTTCCCCGCCATAAAAATAATTGGCGGTTTTGTTGAAAATGCTTGTGACTCGTTTATCCCAAGATGTCCGACCTATGTAATTGTGGACTCTAGACAAAATTTCTTTTTCTCGTAAACAGTCTTGTTCCCATATGTGATGCTTTATTCGGTGCTTTAGACCGAATGGTTGAGAAAATGAGGGGGGATAAAGTGCATTGAAATAAGGATTTATGATGCCTTGAATGTGCAGAACCAAGGGAATGTTGGTTCTGTTGGCGATCAATCCAAATTGTTGTTCTGATCCGAATACTTGAATTATGTCTGGCTTGAATGAATCAACAATTTTTAAGAGCTTGCCTTCGTATGTGGACCATGTCTTTTTTTCGGCGTCTAGATGCTTTGACGATAAAAGAGAAATTTTCCTCTTTAGTTTTTGAAGAAGACTATTTGAACATCTTGAAATTTCATAAAAGGTGATGTTGTCGTGCTTTGATATTTTATCGTTCTTTCCAAAGAATCCAACAGCCATTTCAATGTTGTTGTTATGGCTTAATTGCGTAATTAAAGAGGATATCCATCCACCTCCGTTATACCCCTCTTTAGTATTTTGTGCAATTGGAATGTTTGAAAAGAATAGTATGCGCATTGTAGCCCTTGTTTGTGTTACATTAATTTCTTTAAAGAGGATGTATAATTTTCAATATATTTAGACATGCTTAGGTTCTTTTCGAAGAAATCAATATTTGCTTTTTTTTGCTGATCAAGTTTTCCATTGATTTTATCGAAATGTAATTCCTCTAAAATCTTACAGCAACTATTGATGTCTCCATAATCAAAACAGTGAATTCCGGATATGTTTTTTCTTTCAAACCATTTGTTTCCTCCGGTCTTCGTGATTAGTACGGGAACACCTTGTCTTAATACTTCTAAAAGTATTATATCAAAATAGGTTTCTTTGTTGGATAATATAAAAACATCTATTTCGTTTAATAGCTCATAAGTTGTAACCCAGCCTAATTCAATCCATCTTTTGTCGTTTAGTCCTTTTAGAGGTTCTTCTTTTCCGCCAATGATGAAGAATATGTTTGGATTATTTTTCCAAGTGTGCAACGCTATTTTTTGTAAGAAATCGTAACCTTTAATTTCGTTATGTCTGCCGACATAGCATACTTTCAATGCGTTTTCTGAAATTTTAAGAGCATCCAAATAATGTTTGTTTTCGGGTGCGACTTTTAGATGGTTTATGGCAGTGGGAACATAGAATGTTTTATCTTCTATTTGTTTTAGGACTGCTTTGTGATACGGACTCCTATTTGTGTAGGGTTCTTTAGCTTCTAAAGTCGGAAACATTACAAAATTTGCATTTTTGTATGCTTCGACTTCTTTTTTTAAAAAAAAGTTTCTTATGAAGGGGAGTCGTTTTAATAGAACTTGAACTCCAAAACGTCCTGCGAGTTCGTCAAAGAGCGGTTCTGGTGTATGTGTTGTTAATATGACTTTCGTTTTTCCGTTGTTGAAATTTGAAAATGTTTGTAATATTTCTTGCGCCCAATGAATATGAACGAAATCATATTTTTTTAAAAGGTTGTTCTCCTCTATGGTTAGAGGAATCTTTTTAAAGTAGGTTCTGTAGAGTTCAATTGAGAATCCAGTATATTTATTTTTCGATAAGAATGTTGAAATTTTAGTTTTAAATGATAGAGGTTGTTTGTCGTTTTGAAAATTTGTTTGGAGACAATCTGATTCTGGATAAAAGTCGATTTCAGCGCAGGGGTGTTCGTCTAGATACGATTTTATGTTATAGCAGTAGCCCATTGGGCCACCCATATTTTTTAGAGTCGTATTTTTTGTCCACAATAAAACTTTCATGCTAAATGTTCTCCAAGCTCAAAACTTGTTCAATAATGGGTGCCATATCATAATACTTGTATTGCGCAAGACGACCTCCAAAGATAACATCCTTTTCTTGTTCGGCTAGTTTGCGGTATTCTTCG
>JBGVAT010000055.1:0-24813 GCA_045224895.1 Fibrobacter sp. | reverse complement strand
GTGTTCTTCATGTGCATGAAGGACAAGACTTACATCTACGGCGACTGCGCTATCAACCTGAACCCGCTCGCCGAAGAACTCGCCGATATCGCTCTCCAGTGCGATGACACGGCAAAGGCCTTTGGCCTCCCGAGCCGCGTTGCTATGCTTTCTTACAGCACCATCAATTCGGGCAAGGGCCCGGATGCAGACCTTGTCGTGGCCGCTACTGCCGCTGCAAAGGCTGCCCGCCCGGAAATGCTCGTCGATGGCCCGCTCCAGTACGATGCTGCTACCGTTCCGAGCGTTGGCGCCCTCAAGGCACCGAACAGCCCGGTCGCTGGCAAGGCTACCGTGTTCGTGTTCCCGAGCCTCTCTGCTGGTAACATCGGTTACAAGGCTGTGCAGCGCTCTGCTCACGGCACGATCGCTATCGGCCCGATGCTCCAGGGTCTCGCCAAGCCGGTGAACGACCTTTCCCGCGGCGCCCTCGTCGAAGACATCGTTTATACGATTGCCTTGACCGCAGTGCAAGCCCAGAAGTAATTGGGAACTGCGCGGCTTTCGCGCTTGTCATGCCCGCTTTAAGCGGGCATCTCCTTCTCGTAAAAGCAAAAAAGACGGACTGATAAGTCCGTCTTTTTTCATTTCAAATAACCTTTATTTCTTCTTTTTCTTGTTTGCGTTCCGCATCGCCTCGATTTCTTTTCGGATCTTTTCTCCGTCTTCGAGATGCTTTGGCGAAAGCTTGTCCTTGTGCTTGCGGTCGATGATCTTCCACAGCTCCTTCAGGTGCCAGCGGGCGCGCTTGTCTTCGAGAATGTAGCCGGGACGAACGCCCTCGTCAAGCCCCTGTACAATCAGCTCCATCGCATCGTCATAACGCTTCTGGTCATAGCGGAGGTCGGCAAGGAAGTAATAGTTGTAAATGTCCTTGCGGTTCTTCTCCAGTGCCATTGTCAGGTACTTGTCGGCAAGCTTTTCGTCGGGCCATGAAAGTATCAGCGGCACGTAGGGCAGCAAAAAGTGTGCGCGTCCAAGAATCTGCCAGTCTTCAGCGGCGGTAGCGACGTCTCGGACTTTGCCTGCAACGCCTTCCTTGAGCGACGAGAGCGTATTTCGTTCGGAACCCCACATCGAAAGCGTCGAGGCATAAACGTGGGCGATCTCCCTGTTGTTCGGGAATTTTTCGTAGGCGCTCTTGCTTGCGTCCATCAAGGAATCCAGGTGGATCTGGCGGTCCTTTTCTTCGAATGCGACAAAGCGGAAGCAAAAGTAAAGTGTCTTGACGTAACCTTCCGTGGCGGCTTCCAAGACGGTGGAATCTTCCATCGCCTTGCGGTATGCTTCCTTCATGATCCTTGCGTTCTTGGCGTCGGCCTTGTCGCCATTGGCGCGTAACGCTCTTGCCGCATAGCAAGAGTCCGCGACGTGCAAATAGCTGTTTGCACTTGCGAGGCTTGCTGCAAGCAATAACGAGGCGACAATGTGCGGTGCAAACTTCATGAAGACGATTAAACTTTCCAGTTCTGGAGCAGTTTATTCACCGTGGCAATTCGGGTCTTTTCTTCGTCGGTGCCATGGAACGTCTTGAACAAAAGATTGCGGTATTCCATCAAGGCTGTGCGGATAATGACTTTTTCTTCTTTCTTGAGCATGATGAATAAAATAATTAAAAAGTTTACTTGCTGCGCTTGCCCTTTCCGGAGAAGTAGTCCTGCTGGCGGGTTGCACCGAGGACGGCGTGCCAGAGTGTTCCGTTGGGGTTGATCTTCTTGCGTTCGTTGACCGCGTATTCTATAGGAACGTGGGCGAATGCACCGTTCATGCTGCCGACGACCATGTCGGTCTTGCCTGCCATGCCGGCGTGGACGGCACTTTCTGCAAGCTGGAAGCAGAAAATGGCGTCGGTACCCTTGGCGGGAATGCTCCTGACCATGTAGCTCGGGTCAAAGTACTTGATGTTGATTTCCTTGCCGACCTTGTCGAAGTGTTCCTTGATCTTGCGGGCAAGGAATTCACCGATGTCGTTTTTGAGGATGTTACCGCTTGCGTCGCGGCGTTCTTCCTGGTCCTTGAACAGTTCTTGTCCGGCGCCTTCGGCAACGGCGATCACGGCGTGCGTCTTGCCGCTTCCGTAACGGCTTTCGAGAGCCTTGAAGAGGCCGCCTTCGCCTTCGAGTTCAAACGGGACTTCGGGGACGAGGCAGAAGTTCACCACCGTGGTGGCGAGCGATGCGTATGCGGCGATAAAGCCGGAGTCGCGACCCATAAGCTTAACGAGACCAAGGCCGTTGTAGGCGCCGTTTGCTTCGATGTGGGCGCTTGTGATGACGTCAGTTGCGCTGAGGACGGCGGTTTCGAAACCGAAGGTCCTGTCGATGAGGTTCAAGTCGTTGTCGATCGTCTTCGGGATGCCGATGATGGAGATGGGCTGCTTTCTCTTCTTGACTTCTTCGGCAATGGCGTGTGCGCCGCGGAGGGTGCCGTCACCGCCGATGCAGAACAGCACGTTGATGTTGAGGCGCATGAGCGTGTCGACCATGACCGCCGGGTCCTGCGTGCCGCGGGAGCTACCGAGGATGGTACCGCCGTCTTCCTGGATGGAGTCGACGACATCCGGATCGAGAACGATGGGAGAGTAACCGTATTCCGGGTTCAGGCCGCGGTAGCCGTAAGGGATACCGAAGATGTTCTTTACGCCGTAGTCGAACCAGAGTACCTGAACGAGGCCCTTGATGACGTTGTTAAGACCGGGGCAGAGGCCGCCGCAGGTCACGATGCCTGCACGGGTCCAGGCCGGGTCGTGGAAAATCGTTTCGCGAGGACCAGCCACTTCGAGCGAAGGAATCTGGATGCCCTTGGCGGCGTAGTCAGAAATGAGCTTGACGTCGGTCGTGAGGCAGACCTTGTCGTTTTCGGAAACGAACGGGACTCCTTTCATCGGGGACTTGAGCGTCCCTTTGCCGACCGTTTCGATGGAAAGATCATAATCCGCAGGATTTTTGATGATATCGTCTTGAGTCATGCCACGTCTCCTTAAAAATTTGGGGTTCTCGCACTACTGGCGGGAACACCCAAAAAATACATAATCGAAGCTTAAATGGACAGGGACGGGAAGTGGATTTTTGTGCGCAGACCGGGGTTTGCGTTTTCCAATTCTATGGTCATATTACATAATGTGCATAATTTCTTGACCATCGAAAGACCAATGCCCGTGCCGCTTGTCTGCCTTGTCATTTCGTTTTCGACTCGGTAGAATTCCTGGAAGACCTTCTTCATTTCGGCAGGCGGGATGCCCGGGCCGTAGTCGCGTACGGCAAGGTACATGTCGGTGCCCTTGATTCTGAGTTCGACGTTGATCATCTTGTAGTCGGCATTCTTCGAGAACTTGAGCGAGTTGTCGACCAGGTTCATGAGAATCTGCATGATGGCGTCGCGGTCGATCATGAGGCTGATGTTGTTCGCGTCGGTATCCGAAGAAACGGTGAGTTCGAACCCTTGCTTTTCGACGTTCTTGCTGTAGGTCGAAATGAAGTCGTCCAGCACGTCCTTGGGCTTTGCCATGCGGAGCTGCACGTTCCAGCGGTTTCCGTCGAGCTTCGAGAGGTTCAGCACGTTTTGGATGAGTCGTGAAAGTCGGTCGGCTTCGCTTGCGATCTGGCCGTAATACTTCTGCTTCTTTTCTTCGCTTGCGACCCAGGAGTTCTGCAGCAGTTCGGCATACATCTTGATGGCGGTGAGCGGAGTCTTGAGTTCATGCGTAATGGCCGAGACAAAGTCCTGACGCTTGGCGGCAAGCTTCACACGGCTTTGCGTCACGTGGTAAATCGAGATGAGACCGATGGCGAGTACGGCTAGCATCAAGAAGCCGATAAAGAATACGAACTCGCCGCCGGGGGCGCGCTGCGTCGTGTACATCTTGAACGTGATGTCCGAAAGCGGGGATTGCAGGGGTTCCGAGAGGAGTTCCGTCGTGATGTTGTTGCGTTCGCCAAAGGCGACAAACTGCTTGCCGTTGTGGATGAACGCCAAAACGAGCGGGTCTTGCTGATTGCCCTTGGTCACGCCCTTGTACTTTTCGATTTCGTTCTTGACGAGGTTCGTGAGGTAGGCACGTGCATCGACGATAAAGCCCTGGATGAACACGTCCATACCGCGGCGAACCGTGCGGTGGAAGATGATGTAGTTCGAATCGACGATCGTCTGGAAAAAGTCGATTTCGGCTTCCATCGAGTGAGTCGATTCCGTCTTGATGAGGCTGATCAAAAGTCCGGTCGTGTCGAGCTTGGTGGATTCCACGCCAAAGGCGAAGTCTCCGGTTTCGGTAATTTGTTCGACGCGGGGCTTGTTGTTCTTCTTCTTTTTGCGGACGCTCGAAATGTCGAGGTCCTGCTTGTAGATCTGGTCGATAAGCCTGCTGTCGTTCTTGTGCGCCGAATCCAGAGGTTCGGAACTGCTCGAAACGATTGCCGCCATTGAGGCAAGAGTCGGCGGGATGGCCGGGAATCCTGACGAGTTGAGGATCTGGCTTATCTTGTTGCGGATGGCCACGCGCTTGTCCCTGTCGACCATCGGGATCTTTTCGAGGACGCCATCGGGAAGCACCGGTGTACTCAAGTTGCCGGACGGGTCAATCTGGAAATGCCCAACGAGTCCTATGTAATGGCTACGGAGCGGGAACTCTGCAAGCTCGGACATCGTGATTTCTTCGCCGCCGAAAACTGGCACGGAGCGGATGAATCGATAGTCGGCGTAAGAGCGCCTGTCTTCGATGGCCAAGTCCGCTGTGATGCTCTTGTTCAAATTCTGAAGCACAGAAAAGGCGTGTTCCTTGTAACCAAAGAGCGAAGACGCCTGCAACTGTGCGTAGGAATGACCTAAAAGCATTATTACGGGAATCGCAATAATGATAAAAATCGCCACAAAAATGAGACGATCTTTGGAGGCAAGGATCAGGCTCCGGAGAGCCTTGATCTTGCTAGAGAGGTATGTAGATAACTTAGTTATACTGATTTCTCGCATTCTGGAGCCGAGCGCATCTGGTAACCTTCGCCGCGGAACGTGACGAGGAGCTTCGGATGTGCCGGATCATCTTCGATCTTCTTGCGCAGCTTGGTAATGTGAATGTCAACCGTACGGGTGTCGACGGATTCTGCGTTTTCGTAACCCCAGACCTTGCGGAGGAGTTCGGAACGCGGAATGGCGTGGTCACGGTTGTTCCAAAGGTATTCAAGAATTTCGATTTCCTTGCGGGTGAATGCAAGTTCTTCGGTACCGCGGACGCCCGTGTATTCACGGAAGTTCACGCGGAGGTTGCCTGCTACAAGCTTGCCTTCATTTTCCATCGTCTGGCGGCTGCGGCGGAGCACGGCTTCGATACGGGCGAGGAGCATCGGGACGGAGAACGGCTTCGGGATGTAGTCGTCGGCGCCGAACTTGAGACCGTTGATGATGTCGTCATCGGAATTCTTTGCAGAAAGGATGATGATCGGGAGGCTCTTGTCTTTTTCGCGGATCTTGTCGCAAACGGTAAAGCCGTCCATGCCCGGGAGCATCAAGTCCAGGAGTACAAGTCCGTACTGTCCGGAAAGGGCTTCGGCAAGGCCAGTTTCGCCGTCAACGACGTGCTTGACGCGGTAGCCGTTGAGTTCGCAGAGGTCTACGAGACCTTCGGCAATGGCAATTTCATCTTCGATGATGAGGATGTTGGTGCTGCTTGTATTTTGTGTCATTCTTGAATACCTACTCTCTTCTAACCTACTTATGTAATCAATTCTAAAAGACTAAAGGGCGAAACCGCCACCGATTTCAAATGCGAAGTGACCCGGGTCGATGTCGGCATCGTAGTCACCACCGATGTAGCACTTGACGTTAGCGTATGCAGCAATCGGGATAATCGGGAGCTTGGCGCGGACACCGGCGAGCAGGTGGAAGCCGATGCTCTTGTTGAGGCCTTCGTCAGCGGCAAGTTCGGTGACTTCCTTAGCGAGCTTCTTGGCGATCTCATTTTCCTTGATGCCTTCCGGACGATCAATTCTGCTCAAAGCCTTAGCTACGAACGACTTGTTCAGGACGAACGTGTTGAGGTGCATCGTGATACCGGCGCCGACATACGGAGTGATCGGGAAGAGCGGTATAGGAATGTCGAACGGGTAGTTGACAGAGAGGTCGGCGTTCATTGCAACGTACTTCGGAGTGGCCTTTGCAAACGGGGTACCGCCGAGTTCAATTTCGAGAGGGATCTTCTTGGCGTCTTCGCCACTGCCTGCCCAGAGGGCTGCATTGTAGGAGGCAAACTGGATGTTGAAGGTACCTTCGATGTCGATGAACGGGAGAATGTCGACCCAGGCCTTGAAACCGAAGCCCTGGATGAACGTGAAGCTACCGTGGCTAAAGCCGAGCTTGTTTTCGTAACCTTCGAAGTCGCTTCTGTCGGCCTTCTTCAAAGAGGTTCCCACGTCCGGGGTGTAATGGAAGCCGATACCGGCGATTGCGAATGACTGGGTTGCAAGCAGGGCTGCTGCTGCAAAGATAAGTTTGAAATTCATGGATACTCTCCTAGGATGTTTTGCTCTTGAAACTAAATAATTATTTAGAAAAATGGAGTTTACAATTCAGAAAAAGATGCTTTTTTAGCATCTTTTGAGTTTTGCCTACTTCACGGCGGGCACAAAGATAAACTTCTTCTCGCCTTTTTTCACGCTCACGTTGTCAAATTTGAATTCCTTGACGCTGTTGTTCATGTCGCCTTCGGCCACGACCGTGATCTGGTGCGAACCGGGTTCTACCGGGATGCGGGTCATCTGGAAGGAGTTCGGCAAAAAGAGCGCTATGCGGAGGTCGGCCTTTTCGAGCTGCGTCTGGGCGACGTCCGTGCCGAGGCTTGTAAAGAGGTTGATGAGCGCGTTGTCGGTCTCCATTGCCTTCTTTGCTGCCTGAGCTGCAATGGTACGGAGTACGACGCGGATGGCGGTGCGCGTCATGGTCGCTGCAAAGTCGTCCTTGAGGTTCATTTCGAGTTCCTTGTCAAGCGCCATCACCTTTTCGGGACGAATGCCGGACTGGTTGTCGATAGAAACATTGAAGTGGTCGACCTTGCTCTTGAACGGGTGCGCTTCGGGGAGGGCAAAGCTGATGTGGAACGTCTCGCCGTTACCGGCTCCTGCGACAGACGGGGCGATTGCCGTGGTACTCTGCATTCTGCCGGTCTTGCCGTCCTTGTAAGTGAGGTTCAGCGCGCCGCCGCTCACGTAGGTACCGGACAGGTAGAGTTCTCCAAGGATGGGGCTGTGGCCTGCGTAACCGATGACGATGATTTCCTGGCCGGCGTCGCGGACGGCCGTGGCCTTGGGTGTTTCGGCGGAAGCGTTGAGACCGAGTTTCTGGAGGTCGTCTTCGCGGTCGCTGCGTTTGAGGTATTCAATGATGAATTCGCGGACTTCTTTCGGGAGGTTCAAGATGTTTTCGTTATATGCCTTGACCGTCTTGTAGTAGGCGATGGCGGCTTCGTCCGGCTCGTTCGCCATTTCGTAGACAAGTGCCGTGAGGTAGCGCAAGAATCCGTTGTCGTTTGTCTTGTCGTTGTCCTTCTGGTAAAGTTCCGTCATCGCTTTCTGGGCACGGTTCACTTCGACCATGGCGCCGTCGATATCCTTTTGGGCGAGGTAGTTCATGATCTGGAGCTCATGGAGGACAAGGACTTCGAAGGGGCGGGCTCTGTACGGACGGATATTGTCGTTCGTGACGATGGCGGCGGCTTCGTTTGTGATGGAGCGCGTGTAGAGGTCGTCATAGACTTTTTCGGCCTTGGCGAAGTTGTCGGCACTTTCCTTGTAGTTGCCGTTGTAATGGTAGAGGACGCCTAGGTCAAAGTAGTAAAGGAATTCGGTATTGTCGCCGTAGAGGTCTTCTTGCTGCTTTTTGACTTCGGCGATGGCGGCTTCGCAACCCTTGTGTTCAAAAACGGGAGCGAGTGCTTCGTAACGGGTCATGGACTTGTTCGCACAACCTGTGAAAAGGACTGTAACGGTCGTAAGGAGTAAAAGTAGACGTTTCATATACTGTTGTGATAAAAATATTGTACGTATTTAAATCTACATTAAAATAATGTTATGATTGTCTGTTTTGGCGCGAATATATGCAAAAATCTTGTCCTGTCCCGAAAAATTTTTTTTCTACATTCATTGTCATGATGTATAAACGAATTTTCCTTTTGATTTTGACGGCAACGTTTTTGTTGTCCGGTGTCGCCTGCGAATCGTCGAAGCCGGATGTCGATGTCAAACGAATGAAGATGGCATCGTGGCCGGGATTCTTTTTGAAGGTGGCCGTGGACTGGTACATGCCAGATGCCGTTTGGACGGTCAAGGATTCCCGTTCAGTCGATATTGCGGGCAAGGTCGTTTTTAGGAACAACCCCGTGGAACTTGTCCTGAAATCAAGATTGCCCAAGAACGATTCCCTGTGGAATATCGGAGTGTTCATCAATGGTCGTGCGGCAGATTCGCTGGCTACTGTGGAACTGTACGACAACATGGCGAAGGTGGTGGCGCAGAACCTTTACCAGGTGATGCAGGAGAACCTGTTTAATCCGAAAGAGCAGAAGTTCAGTGACGTGGCTCTCGACAGTCTCGATGTTGTCCGCCGTAAGTGCGAACAGTATGCGACGAACCCCAAGTTCTTCAAGGAACTGCCGGTCGTAAGGCAGTCCGAAAAGACGATGGATTTGGCCGAATGCATGATCGGCAATACGAAGAACGAAGAAATTATCCGTTATTACTCAAATGCCGAAAGGCTTGCGCGGTGGGGGCTTGCCTATGAATTCGCCCCGAAAAAAGTTCACGAATATGTCAACGAGATGCTCATGGCGGATTCGGCCCTGATGTCGTTTTTTAAGATCAAGAACGAAAACGGAATTTTGAAAAAGATGGAATAAAAAAATGGCCCGACAATGTCGGGCCTTTTAAATTTCTAGGTTCAGCAGATTACATCTTCACGCTGCTCTTGGCAACGTACTTCTTGATCTTCTTGTCGCCGATCCAAAGCTTGCGATGGCTCTGGATGTCGGTGAGTTCCATGTCGATCTGGTAGAATACCACTTGTTCGCCGCCTTCCTGGTCGATGACGGAATTGATGGTGCCCGTGAGCATGAGGTCGGCGCCGATTTCCATGCCGGCGTCCTTCTGTGTTTCTTCGGTGACGTTGCCCTGCTGGTCAGCAAGTTCGTCGCGGAGGTCGGCGCGTTCGTTGGCGTTTGCGACAAATTCAGCCTTGCCGGAGTTGATGAGGGCGCGTTCGATGTCCTTGATGAACGTTTCGACGCGGATGTGTTCATGGCTCTTGTTGCGGACCTTGCCGATCACGATGGTCGGGACGGAGCCCTTCTGCTGGGCGTACTGGCTGTACCACGGACGGCCGAGGCAGTCGTTGATCATTTCGTCGGCGACGAGGCGGGAGTCGGTGTCGTTCCAGCTACCGGAAAGGTCGGTTACGGTATTGGCGTCAAGACGTGTGACTTTTGTATTGGTGCCACTGGAGCAGGCAGAAAGGAGAGCGACGCTAGCGCAAAGGGCGAGAATCCAAATTTTAGACATTGTGTACTCCTGAATTGGAAAAATATGTTATAAACATACAAAAAAAAGCAAAAAAAAACTCTCCCGAAGGAGAGTTCTTTGAAAAAAGTCGTTTTTTACGATTAGCGCTTCTTCTTTTTCTTGGAAGAGACCGTAGCATCGAGGTGGAGGTCAACCGTTTCTTCACCGACAACCTTCACGATGTCTTCGGCGTTCTTGCGGTTGCTGCATTCGGCGCGGATCAAGTGGTCACCGGCATCGAGGCTGTGGATGACGAGTTCGGCACCGTCGGTCTTGTCGGCGAGATCGCCATCGACGTAGATGCGGCAGCGCGGCGGATTCGTCGTCACCTTGACGTTGCCCTTAGGAATCTTGGTGCTGAAGTCAAAGTTGTTGCGGCTGTCGTTGCCCGGCCAAATGTTGACGCGCTTGTTCACGAGTTCGAAACCCTGGTCGATGACGACGAGCGTCTGGCGGCCGGACTTGACCTGCATGTCCTTAATCGGGCTCTTGCCGAGAGGTTCACCACCGAGGAACACTTCGCTGTTAGGCGGTTCGGTGATGATGTTGATCGTGGCGGCCTTGCCGCGCGGAGGTGGATCTTCTTCGTCGGCTACGACGGACGTAAAGAGGAATGCCATCATCAGGGCAAAAATATACAGCTTCTTCATTGGAGATACTCCTGGTTTGCTGGTAGATTAAAACTATTACTACTAGAATTTAATCTTTTTTCGTTTGATAAATGTTAAAGTGCCGTAAAAAGTGCGTAAATATTCGCCCCATATTAACTACTTTTGTTCGTATGAAAGCTCTTTACCAGAAAATTCGCAGTCTACAGGGTAAAAATTATGGTCTTTACAAGTCCCTCGCCGAACGTTCGTGGGATTTTGGGGACTTTTCGCTGGAGTTTCTCCATGTGCAGGGGGATCCGTTTGCTCCGGCATCCCGTGTACTGATAAAGTCTAATTTGCAGATGCTCGGGTATCCGAGCGAGTGGAGCAGCTCTTTTGAACGTCGCCTGGCCTTGAGCGATTTCCTTTACCGTAGGCTTGGCGCCCTGGTTCGCGAAAAGTATCCTGAGAGGGATGCCGCCGTTGTTTTTGACACTGCTGGACCTGAAATGCTGGTGCGGAACTCGCTGTGGGTCGACAATGGCGAGCTGAGGGCCTGCCTGCAAGTGCGCTTGCCGGGCGATGGCCGCAAAATCCAGGCCGAAGACGCTGCCGAAATCTTGACGATGGTGCTGCCGGACTTGGTGTCGGCGGGGCTTTACAATTCTGGCAAGTCGAATCCGGAAGGTGTTGAGCCTGCGCTTTTGGAACATTACCGCGTCTTGGCGGAACGCAAGGCGATTCTTGAAGAACTTGAAAAACGGAACCTGGTGGCGTTTGTGCCGGATGGTGCCGTGCTTCCGCGTGCGTCTGGACTCAGCGAACTTCCGATGGATGGGGCGATTCCGTTTGCCGCTCCTGCCGAAATGGAAGTGACGCTTGATGTTTGTGGCCGCAAGATTCGCGGAATGGGTATCCCGAAGGGAATCACGGTGATTTCGGGCGGGGCGTTCCACGGAAAGTCTACGCTGTTGCAGTCGCTTACAAGGGCCGTGTATCCGCATATCCCGAGCGATGGCCGCGAAGGTATTGTTGTGAACGAGTCGGCCGTGCGCGTGGGCGTCGAAGATGGGCGCAGTGTCCGCGGAATTGACCTTTCGCAGTTTGTGCGTGACCTGCCGGGCGGAATCTCCACAAAGAACTTTACGACGGCCTGTGCGTCGGGTTCTACGAGTGAGGCGGCAAACCTTGTCGAGGCGCTGGAGTCGGGGAGCGAAGTCTTTTTGATTGACGAAGACTCTTCGGCTGTGAACTTTTTGATTCGCGATGTACGCGTGCGCAAGTTGCTCGGCGACGGCCGCGAACCGCTGATCCCGCTGACGGACCGCATCCGTGAAATCCAGGGCCGTAGCTTTATCTTGGTGGCTGGTGCCTGCGGAGACTTTTTGGACTTGGCGGACAACGTGATCATCATGGCGTCTTACAAGGCGGAATGTGCGAGAGTCAACGGCAAGTCGGTATGCGAAAATTGCACGGACTTGAACGAGGCTGCTCTTGCCGAAGCGAAGGCGGTTGCTAATGCGGGCGGGACGCTTTCTCCGTTCGTGGAACCGAGCCTGCGTAACTTTGCAGAATATGTGAAGCCGCTCCTTCCGGGATTGCGCCCTGCTTCGGCGGTAGAACGCCAGGTCAAGGTAAAAATTTCGGGAGACACTTTGTTGCAAATCGGGTTCCTCGTTTCGGATACATCCAAGGCGGGGACGCTGATTGACAAGCAGCAGCGTTTTGGCGCCGGCTTTATGCTCTTGAACCTTTGCCAGAATGTCGCCAGCAACAACGATTCTGCAAACGGCGAATCGTCGAAGCCTGCGACCATCATGGAAAGCGTGAATGCGCTTTGCGAAAAAATCAAGAATGTCGGATTCCGCAACTTGCCTCAGGGCATGATCCGTGAAATGAGCCTCCCGCGAGCCATCGACATCGCCAGCGTTCTGTACCGAATGCGCGACGGCAAGAGATAGAAGGCTTTGTTTTTTATAATCTACTTTGGATTAAACATACTGTAATTTATAAAGATCTCGATTGCTATATTGCAATTATGAGTTTGTTGAAATCTGTCGTTTGCGCCTTGCTGGTGTTGGCTCTTGCTGGATGTTCCGTGAGCAAGAACCCGAACCCCATGATTCGTTATGGGGCGAATACGGCGGCGACTTTGGCGACTCCTGGCTTGGTTGTGGCGGGTGCGGATGCGCATGGACGTCTCCATACGGTGGACCCACACTTGCTTCCGCTAGAACTTGTTGCGCTGACTGCGGCCGGTGTGGGTTATGTTACAGGAGCCTTGCTTGGCGGAACTGTGGGTTTCTTCAAATGGATGATCAACGGTTTTGAAGATGACAACCTCCATTATACCGGAGATTTGCCAGAATCCGTGATGCCGCCCGAAAAAGAGGCTCAGGCTGCTGATTCGTCTAGCAATTGGAGTTACTGGTGATGGGTCTGAGGTGAGTTTATGAAAGTGCTGAAAACCATAGTTGGCATATTGCTGCTTTGCTCCCTTGTGGGTTGTGCCGTGAGCAAGAACCCGAATCCCGTGATTCGTTACGGGGCGAATGTGGGTGCATCCTTGGCGATGCCGGGTGTGGCCGTGTTGTGCGTGGCGGGAGCCTTGGATGACGATGACGAGTCTAGCGATGATATGGCAAGGCTAGGGCTACTTGGAATTGGCGCAGCCGGGATTGGCTATGCCGTTGGTGCCGTGATTGGTGGAACGGTCGGATTTTTCAAGTGGATGTTCAACGGGTTCGAAAATGACGATATCCCGAGAGCGGAGCCTTTGCCGGAGGATGTTCTACCGCCGGCGAGAGGTATGGAATTCGGTGGCCGATTGTAGTTAGCGGGCGTGATAGCGCTCGCTTTTTTAATGTGCCAAATGCAGCTTGCGGAGAACCTTTCCTAGGAGCTCGTTCAAAATATCCTTGGCATCCTTGCTGCCGAGGTAACGCTGGACGATGAGCGTGAGCGTAAAGAGCGCAATGCCTGCGGCACAAGCGTAAACGACGAGCGTGACAAATCCTGCGTTGCGGACGAAGTCCCCGGAAATGTGGTCGAGGCCGATGGCCGCTGCAATCATGATGATGAATGCGGCGAGTGCGCGTGCCATGTTGAGGAGTGCATCCTTCATGCCGTCGGTGCCGTTCTTTTTGGCCCACATAAAAATCATCGAAATCACTTGGAGAATCGCGCCTGTGGCGCCGATAATCGGAACGCTCTTGATGCCGAGCCCCACTTCGGGGGCGCCAAGCAGAATGTAGGCCGGAATGGTGGCTGCGAAAATGCCGGTGTTCAAAAGCGTCGGGACCCACATACGTTCGCAAGCGTAGAAGCTGCGGACGAGAACGGCTTGCAAGCAAAGCCCAAGGCTCACGGGCAGGTACCAGCGGAGAATTTCAGAAATCGCTTCGGTCGTTTCGCGGTGGAATGCACCACGTTCAAAGAGAATGCGCACGGCCGGGAAGCTGAGTGCCCACACGGCGACGACTGCCGGAATTAAGATGCAGAACATACGCGAAAGGCTCTTCCAGATTTTATGGTTGAGTTGCGGGAAGTCGCCTTCTTTGACGAGACGTGCCATGTCGGGGTAGCTCGTGACACTGACCGAGAATCCAAAGACGGCAACGAGCGTGTACATGACGCGGTAGGCGTAGTTGAGGCTCGAAATGCCGCTTGTGCCAAAGTTTGCGCCGAAGCTACGGATGATAAATTCAAGGCCGAACATGGAACCCACGCCAAGGGACATCGGAAGCATCATCTTGAAATAGCGGATAATGTCGGGATGCTTAGGTTCGCAAATCAGTTCGTAATGGACACCGCCACGCTTGGCGCCAAAAATCTGGAGGGCAAAGAAACCGATGAATGCACCGACCGGAACGCCCCAGGCAAATCCGGATAGGCCGTAATCGTTGCCGGTGTAGTTCGTAAGCGCGAGTCCTGCTGCACCGCCGCCCACGATCGCGATATTGTAGATGAGACCGGTGAGCGAAGGAATCAGGAATTGTTTGCGAGTGTGTTGTACGGCAACGAGGATGCTACCGACGAAGATGAAGATTTGTCCCGGAAGAATGATGCGTCCGTAATAAGTTGCACGTTCCAGGAGTTCGGGCGTCACGCCGTCGACCGTCAACAGCGCGATGAGTTCCTTCATCCAGATGAATGCCGGAATCACGAGAATGAGGAGGGCAATTCCAAACGTGTTGAGTACGTTGCTGAAGAACTTCCAGCCACCACGCTCGTCACCTGCGACTTTGTAACCCGTAAAGATCGGAATGAAGATGATGGACAAGAAACCGGTACTCACGACGTGATTCAGGATGTCCGGAATCATGAACGCAAGGTCAAGGGCGTTTTTTTCGAGCGACACGCCGGCGGCGTGGGCGAGGAGCATTTCGCGGAATATGCCGAGTACGCGGCTCACGAGCATGCTTACGGCGACAATAATGGCTGCTTTATTCATGGATGTTGTAAAATATAGAATGCTTAATTGTTCTTTGCGCCGGTGGCGTAATCTTTTTGTATATTTCGGATTATGAAAAAGATATTAGTACTCATTTCCTTCCTCGCTCTGGCCGCTTTTGCACAGAGTAACACCATCGAACCGGAAAGAGCCCTCCAGCGCCCGGTTTATAATTTCAACACCTTTGCTATGGGCATTTCGTTCTGGAGCAACTACGAAAAGTCCGGTGTCAACGATAAAAAGGACCACGAAACGGGTTTCCTTTTCCGCTTCGGTCGCATCTGGGAAATGACGAACCATGGCGCCATCACGGCTCTTTCTCATATCAATGCCTCCTTGGGCGATACCTGGGAAGTTCACGGCAATATGCTCCTGGGTGGCCGTTATTCGATTCTTGAATCGGACATTTGCCCGTTTGTCGGTGGCGGTGCCGGTGTCGGTTTGCAGTTTGACTCGCACTTTGATGATTGGGACTTTGGCGAAAAGTATGCTGTCGGCATGAGCTTCGGCTTTGAAGTCGGCGCAACTATTTTCCACAATTCCTCCCTCCAGTTGGAAGTGGGCTTCGGTTACGATATCGTTGCTTCTGGCCTTGACTTCAAGAAGAGCTTCGATAGCTTCAACCTGTTCTTTGGCTTGAACTACTAATAAGCGCGAAAGCGTTGAAAACGAAAAATCCGGCTTGACCGGATTTTTTTTGTGGTTTTATTTTTGCCGAGACGTTGCCTTAAACGGCAATCTTGAAATCGTTCAGCGGGGAGCCACGTTTGATTTTACCCTGTTGCTGCAGGCGCGCGACGAGAATTCCCGGGCGCACGTGGAAAAGCCCCGAAAAGTGCTGGATGCAACGGCGTTCGTTAAAACGTCCACAGCAGATGAGTTCGCATTCCTCGGCTTCGGAAAGGAGCGTGTCCTGGGCGAAGGCGTCGGCTTTGATTTCGAATGGATGGGGTGTTGTTGCGGAGTCGCATTTTGCGGTTCCTGTTTGCAGGCACATCGTGCGCAAGGGGTGGTAAAGCAGGTGGCCCGCTGCGTGGAAAATCGCTTCGAGGAACTTGGCGTCGTCCATCTTTGATGTTGGAACCTGGATGACGGGCTGGTTGCCTCTCCAGTAAAAGGCGCAAGTCGGAGTCGGGGCGGTCAGGAACGGCTCCACTTCGATAAGCTTGATCCCGCAGTTGCTCAGTACTTCGCGGGCGACCTTGCGCAGGTCCTGTCCGTGGAGGAACACGTTTGTCCGCAAGAACTTCAGGTTCGAAAGTATGGCTTCGCGGTCCGGCGTGTATTCGGTGGTGGAACGTTCGATGCTGAGTTCGCCAAGGCGGATCCAGGCGGCGTACGTTTGCGGGTTCGTGGATTGCAGCGTGGCGCCGTAGTAGTTCTCGAAACCGGCGATGCTTCCGACGTTCATGAAGCGGAATACGGCGCGTACGAGGTCGGCGTCCTTGGCGTTTGCCGGAATGAGTCCCTTGTTTTGCAAGGCGCGGATGGGAAACTTGCGTGCCCAAGGGAGGAACTTTTCGAGTTCCTTGGATTCGCGGGAGCCCTTGCGGATTTTGACGGTGTTGCCCGAATCGTGAACGGGACTGTTTCCGAATGCGTAATCGAATGCGGCTGTGGCTTCGGCTGAAGGATTCTCCATAAGGCTGCTGCGGGTGCAGCCAAGACGGCGAATGATCTCGTCTTGCGTGATGTGCTCCCGTTTTTGCAGTTGCCTAATGGAATCTTTCAAGCTCATATCTATAAAATAAATATTAACAGCTCGAAGTGCAAATTTTATTTCAGCAATTCTTCGGGGACGCATTCGGCCATGGCCTCGTATGCCTTGGCGCTTGGGTGCAGATGGTCTCCCGAATCGAAACCTGCAGCAAACGCTTTCGGATCGTCATGGCCGCGGACGGCCTTGTCGAAGTCTACGCAACCGTCAAAGTCGGGGGCGGTGCGGAGCCATTCGTTGAATGCGGTGCGGATGATGTCGCGGTTTTCGTTGTAGGTGCGCCAACCGTAAATCGGCAGCAGCGTGCCGCTGTAAATTTTGAGTCCGAGCTTGCGGGCATGCGTGATGTAAAGCGAACGTACTCCGTTGATGAGGTCGTCAGCCGTGGGCATGTCGCTCCAGGGGCGGAACTTGTTGACTTCTACACCGACAGGATGAATGATGTCGTTGATGCCGTGCTGCACGATGACCGTGCGTGCGCCTGCGACGTTCATTTCGATGGGAAAGCGGGTGGCGCCCTTGAGGCCGTAGGCGGCGTACGTGATGCAACTGTACTCGCGCAAGATGCGTGTGCCGCTTACGGCACGACGGATGATGGAAACGTTGTTGAAGCCTTCGCGTGCGCAGCGGAGCGTAAGGTAGTCCGGCCAGTCCTGTGCCGTGATGGAATCGCCGAAACACACCAACGCGAAATTCTTTTCTTCGGTAAAAATGTCGATGGTGTTGAGGAAGTAGATCCAGTTGGTTTTGCGGGTGAGGTTGTCGGGGAGCGTTTCGCTTTTTGCAAAGTTGCCGTAGCTGTATTTGCCGCCAGAAAGCGGGCCCGTGATTGCCGTGCCTGCGTTCATTTGCGTAAAGTCTGCAAAGTACATGCTGACGTCAAACGTTTCGCCAGCGGCTACGTCGAATGCGATTTCGTCGCTCAGGATTTCTTCGCCTGCGGGGATCGTGGTGGAGGCCTTGCCGCTAAAGGTGATGGCCTGCGGAGCGTAAGGCTGTGCGCTGCTTGAAGGCTGAACGTTTGCGGATTGCGATGCGTTTTTGGACTGTGTGGATTTTGCGACGAACGCTTCGCTGATGGTCACGGGTTCGGTACCGGTGAGATTCGAAAAATGAAAACGCAACTTGTTTCCCGGAAAGCAGGCGCGAATCGGATAGCGCAGCGTTAAGTCCTTTGCGTAGGTGGCTTCCTTGCGATCCGTGATGGAAGTGGCGTTGCCCCAGCAAGCGACCCATTTGGAAAACTTTTCTGACATATCTACTCCGCAAAATAATGACGATGCGACAATAATAGATAATTTGAGCCCACTTTGCTAGATGAAAAAAGAAAGAATTTTAATTATATAGTTTATTGTAAATATTGTAGATAAAATATTTTAAAATGCCTTGAAAACGGCTTGTGTAAAGCTCTTGAAACAATGAAAACGTTTTTTTATGAAAAAACATTTACTCTTTTTCTGTGCAAATTCGTTGGTCTGTTGCAAGTGGGTTGTGGTATTTTGATTAAAAAAAGGAGGACATCATGAAAAACATAAAATACAAACTGTTCGTTCTGATTGCTGTGATTGCGGTGGCTGGCACTTTGTTGTGTGTAATGTTCAGCGGTGATAGTGACCATGAAAAAACAACTGATGACGAAGCCACCAGTGTAGATGAATCGGATGATGGACGCACGGAAGTGGCTACGGTGTACACCGTCAAAAAAGAAGAAGCCCCGAAGTCGGAACATGCTACTGCAAAGATGTTGGCCGATGCCAAATTCGCTGCGGATATTGACAAGGTTCTTAAGAATGTATCCGGATATCCTAATGTCGGTAAAACGGTTCTTGGCGGAAGGCGAGGAAAGCCATCCAGTGCCTTTAACTCAGGTGCTGGTTCAGGTGGCATCGGTGATGGTTTGGCGGGATTGCTTGGAGGGCACGCTTTAGCCGTTCGATCGAGTAAGGCGAAGGTTGGAGTGGCTGCGCGATCCATTGAGATGTCGGTAAGCCGAGATGAATCGTCTCCGAGAAAGAGCAAGACTCGGGTCTCGGAACGCTACACAAGCGGTGATGGCGACGATGACGGACCCGCGTACCGGAGGGGCAAAAGGGGTGGCAAGTACAATGGTCGAAGAGCGGGATTGCTCACGGCCGGTGAGTGGAATGATTTGGATCATTGGGGCTTTTGGGCTGACCTTATCGACGATGAGAATTATAGCGGAAAGACGGATTATTGGGAATTTTATCCGGAAAATCTCGTCGTGGTAAAAGTGGTGGATGGTAACAATGTCGGTATTGCTAACGTTTCCGTGGATCTCTTTAACAGCAATTCCCTGGAGTTTGCCGCAAAGACGGATAATGCTGGGTATGCCTACTGTTGGATAAATCTGTATGGTGAAAGCAACCGGAAAGTCCACGCGAAGGATTATTCGTTGAAGGTCGATGGCGACTGGGTCAAAAAGTCGATCAGGCTCACGACCCGGCAAGACAAGAAACTCAATGTCAACGTTGTTGTGGATGATGGCATCAGGCATCCAAAGGCGAAAGCGGATGTGGCGTTCATCGTCGATGCGACGGGCTCGATGAGCGACGAAATTAAATTCCTCAAGTCGGATCTCAGCTACATCATTGACCACGCAAGTTCAGAAAGCAAGGTGGCCTTGCGTACGGCAGCCTTGTTCTACCGCGATGAAGGCGATGCTTACCTTACGCGTGCCAATGACTTCACGTGGGATGCGCCCGATACGCAGGAGTTTGTTTCAAGGCAGGATGCCGATGGCGGTGGTGACTATGCCGAGGCGGTGCATTCTGCTTTGGAAGCGGCGCTGGAAGATCTTTCGTGGAATGAGTCTGCGCGTTCACGCATTGCGTTCTTGATTCTTGACGCTCCTGCGCACCACAACTCGAACATCATCGAGAGCTTGCAAAGGTCCATCAGGCTCTATGCCATGGAAGGCATCAAGCTGATTCCGGTGGCGGCAAGCGGCATCGACAAGGATACTGAATTTATGCTGAGATTCTTTGATCTTGCGACTGGCGGCACGTACGTATTCCTCACTGATGATAGCGGAATTGGCAATTCCCACATCAAGGCATCTGTGGGAGATCACAAGGTGGAAAGTCTTACTGACTTGATGGTAAGGCTTATCAAAAAATACGTAAAATAAGGAGGTGACTAGTCCAGATACAATAACATAACATCATTAACATTTCCCTTATAAATTGCAGTCGCTCCGGCCTCCGTGTCGGCAGCGACTTTTTGGGGTTGTGCCGATGAATGGCGGTGCGGTCTGTGCGCATGGCTAAAGTTATGGAAAAATTGTATCTTTATGGCATGACTGAATCGTCTAATGAAAAGCAAGATGCCAACTTGCGAAAAAAAGAAGAGCGCATCAAGAGGATGCGCAACTGGCTGGGAGTAAAGGAAACGTCGTCGCTTGGCGGTTATGCCGATGATAGCGGTGGCGTCGTTTACGGCGATGGCCATTCCGGATGGAATCGATAAGCTTAGCGGAGCATCTCTTCGAGGAGACGAGTCCAGTTGTCCCCGATTTTATCCGGGGTAAATGCCAGAGAACGTTTCCATCCATTTTCCTGGACCTGCTTGCGGTATTCTTCGTCTTCGATCATTCTTGAAAGCGCACTTGCCAGGGCTTCTTCGTTTTCGCATTCCACGCATAAACCTTGAGAATCGTTCTGGATGATTTCTCTTTGGCGGCCCTTGTAATCGCAGGCGATGCAGGCGGCACCCTGTGACATGGCTTCGATGAGTACCATCCCGAATCCTTCATAGCGGCTGCTGAGGACGAATATTTCGGAGTCGTTGAAGAAGTCCTTGATGTTCAGGTGGAATCCGGAAAGGATGACCCGGTTTTCCAGATGATTTTCGGCAATCATATTTTCCAGGTACTGACGGCCTTTGTCTCCTTCGCCCGCAATTTCGACAGTCCAGTCAGGATATTTTTCCTGGATCCGCGCCCAGGCCTTGATGAGAATGTCAAAGCCCTTGCAGTGCCAAATGTTAAGACGGCCGGCAGCAAGAATTCTTTTTTTCTTGTTCGGCTTGAGCGTTTCGGCGGGTGCTATGGAAAGCGGGTTCGGCATGACCACCGCTTTTCTGAATCTCTTTGCGACGATGTCGTGGTCCGTTTTTGTGAGGACGGTGACGCAGTCGTAAACGGCGTTGAAATAGAACTTGAGAAGGTAGGGGAAGAGATGCCTTTGCGAATACGGGTTCTTTTCGAAGGAGCTGTGGTCCGACGAAATGATTTTCTTGTGGAGTCCAAAAGCCGCGAGATAAGTGTAGAAGGTGGAATCCGGCATGATACCGATGATGATGTCGGGATTCTCCTTTTTGATGGCGCGGCGGAGGCTGAAAATCTTCAGGGGAAAGTAATGACGGAAACAGGGAAGGATCTGGACTTTTTCTTCGATGGGATAAAAGTC
Source organism: Fibrobacter sp. (assembly GCA_045224895.1). Taxonomy (GTDB): domain Bacteria; phylum Fibrobacterota; class Fibrobacteria; order Fibrobacterales; family Fibrobacteraceae; genus Fibrobacter. The sequence goes on along the minus strand of JBGVAT010000055.1, from coordinate 4,051 downwards.
AGAAATGTTGTTCCGTTCTTTATTGCTGACGAAAAAAACAGTGTGCCCCATTCGGGAAAATTGGTTGGCCAGCTGAACGGCCACGTTTTCCCCGCCACCACGGGCGATTCGGTTAAGGACTATCATTATTCTCATAAGGGTAAATCTAGTAAAAAAGAGTCCGTACAAATTTTTTATATATTTCGTACGGTTACAAAGATACGCGTCCTAAAAAAGGAGTAGTTGCGTGAAACCAATCGAGATATACCGTAGCCTTATGCAAGGTGTTTGGAATATCGGCTTTGTCGAGAACACCTTGGACGAAGTCATTGAAGGTAAACCCTTAAAGATCAAGTGGCTGAATCATGAATGCAAGGATCGCTGGTTTGCGGATCCCTTCATTCTCGATGTTACGGATGACAAGATATATGTCCTGGTCGAAGAATTCTACTATCCCCACAAGAGAGGCCGCCTGGCCATGCTCACGGTCGATAGGGCTAGCAACAGTCTTGTCAAGGTCGATACCATTCTGGAATTGGATTCGCATCTCAGTTTTCCGGCGATTATTCGTAGAGACGGTAAAATTCTGGTCTATCCTGAAAATTTCAAGGGCGGTGGCCTGAAGCTGTACGAGCTGGACTTGGAAAAGCCTGCGCTGGTGAATGGCAAAACAATTAGTGACGCTCTCCTTACGGACGCCATCTATACGGAACTGTTCGGGAAGAAACAGATTTATTCCACGGAAATGCCTAAGCCTAATGGTTCCACGCTGGGTGTGTACGAAGTGGACGGATCCGGAAAGTACACCAAGGTGAAGGAATACCATTTCCCCGAAAATATTGCCAGAAATGCTGGCGACTGGTTCGAGCATAAAGGGAAGATTTATCGCCCCGCCCAGGAATGCAATGTGGAATATGGCCACGCCATTTCCTTCCAGCAGGTCGAAGAAACTTCTGAGGGTCTTGTGTTCAAGGAACTGTGGAGAAAGTCGTCGCCGCACCCGACCATGAAAGTGGCCTTCCATACGTTCAACATGTACAAGGGCGTGATGGTTGTGGACTGCCGTGGTTACCGCTACAGGGTTCCCGCCGGCATCATCAACTTCTTTAGGCGCTTGTTCGTAAAGGGTTAGTCGCCCAGTTTTTTAGTGCTATTACAGACCTTTTTCCAGGCTGTAATCCGAAATTTTGAGCAGTGTATCGAGAGTCGTCGAAAGACGGCTCTCTTCATTTTGGCGCTTGCCCGTGAGTTCGGATTCTTGGCGGAGGTCGTCTTCTGCAAAGAGGTGCGTTTCGTCCTGTGCGGGGTATTTCGCGATAAAGCGGTAGCCGTCGAGTCCGATGGCGGCATAGCCGGAGTAGGCGCCGAGCGAGAGTCCTGTACCTTCGCCCCTTAACAGGTTGTGCCCCATGAAAACGTTCGGCACGGCGAATCCGGCCAGTTCAAGTATCGTGGGGGCGATGTCGATCTGTGCGGCCGTCGTGGTGTCGCGGGTGGCCTCCATTCCCTTACCGTGGATAAAGAACGGTATCCAGCTGATGTTGGAGTATCCGCCGCCGCTTATGGTAGAAACTCCGTTTTCGCCGAGAGGGAATCCGTGGTCGGCCATCACGATCACGTAGGTGTTCTGGTACCATTCTTCGTTTTGGACGGCGCGGATAAAGCGGGCGAGCTGACGGTCGGCATAGTTCATCGTTACATTGATGCGTTCCTGCAGGGGCCTTGCCTTTTGTTCGTCGGTCATGCCTGCGGCAAAGTTGAAGGGGTAATGGTTGGAGCGCGTCATGAGGGTCGCAAGGAAGGGCTTGCCTTCTTTCGAAAGCGTGTCGCGCACGTATTCGATCGCGTGGTCCATGAAGGTGGAGTCGTCTTCGCGTTCGCGGTTGTAGTGTTGTGCCGTGTACCACTTTGCCATCCATACGCCCAAGTTATCCCAGGCGGGGTCGGCGGCCGACATGTAGTGCGTGGTGTATCCGGAATCGGTAAGCGTCGAGACAAAACTCGGGAGAGCAATGTGCGCCAGGTCCGTCGCTTGCGAGAGTCTAGTGTGGTGCGGAATGCCGATATGGGTCGAAAGGACTCCGCCGGTCGTTGGGACGCCGCTTGTGTGCATGCGCATCCATACGTGAGAATTTGCGGCGAGAGAATCCATGAAGGGCGTCGGGGAGGGCTGAATCTGTGGATTCATGTAACCCGTGTTGAGGCCTCGTTGCGATTCCATCAGCACCAGAATGAAGTTGGGCTTCATCTCGCGCTGGACCTTGAGCTTTTCGCTGTTCAGGAGTTTTGCGGTGGGGGTGCGGTAAAGCGGAAGCCCGTTCCCTTCTTTGGCGTTGGAAAATTCCCATAAGGAATCGCCTTCGACTTTTTGCCACAGATTTTGATAGGCGACCCGGTATGCGTCCAGATTCGATTCTGCCAGCCCGTTATTGTTCTTGGCGACAAACAGGTCGTTGTAAATCAGCGAAACGACGGGACGGAGCTTTGTCATTCGGGAGCTGCCGGTCCATATAAAATAGACGTAGGAGTAAGAGGCGATGTAGAAAATGATCATTGCGATGACTGATTTTCTGACATAGAAACTGTTAGTAGGGCGGTACCATTTGCAAAGAAGGCGATAAACGGCGTAGGTGAAGGGCAGCATCAAGACAAGAACGACAAACTGCAAATAAGGCACGGACAAGTCGTTTGCCACGTAGTCGTAAAAAACGATGATGGAGGATGCGTCCTTGTAGGTATCCACCAGTCCGAAGGTGAGGTGACCGCCCAGGAATCGATGGGTCTCGTTGTCGAGAAGGGTCAGTAAAAGGATCACTCCTTGAAAAACCGCATATAGGGTCGTCAACGTTCTGACGGCGACATTCTTCGCCTTGTCTTTTGAGGTTGAGCCTGCGATTTTTATGGCGATGGCGCCGATGATCAGGAAAATCACAAGGGCGTTCACGATCCACATGAAGTCGATGCATACGGCGTGGAAAATGAACCAGTCGGGTTTAGAGACGAATGGGAATCCGTAAGGGTTGTTGCGGAAAAGGAGCAGCAGGCGCAAAATGATGTGCGTCACCCACGCCGCAAGAGAAATCAAGACCAGGTTTTGCAAGGGGATGAGCCCGGTCGCTACATTCTTCAAAGATTCTGGAACACGGATTTTCATACGTCTAAAATAGAAAAAGGGTTTTCAATAAAGAATTTTTATAGCATAAAACCCCGCATTTGAATGCGGGGCTTTTTCGATAAAAGGCTATTTAACCTATTAGTATCTGTAGTGGTCTGCCTTGTACGGGCCTTCGACTGGCACGCCGATGTAGTCGGCCTGAGCCTGCGTGAGGCGGGTGAGGTGAACGCCGAGCTTTTCGAGGTGGAGGCGTGCGACCTTTTCGTCGAGGATCTTCGGGAGCGTGTACACGACACCGCTTTCGTACTTGATGCCAGCGACAGTTTCCTTGCCCTGGGCGTTGAGCCAGAGGTCGATCTGGGCGATGGTCTGGTTCGTGAAGCTTGCGCTCATCACGAAGCTCGGGTGACCGGTAGCGCAGCCGAGGTTGAGGAGGCGGCCTTCGGCGAGCACGAGGATGCTGTGGCCGTCAGCGAAAATCCATTCGTCGTACTGCGGCTTGATTTCGTTGCGCTTGATGCCCGGAATCTTCTTGAGACCGGCCATGTCGATTTCGTTGTCGAAGTGACCGATGTTACCAACGATGGCGCGGTTCTTCATCTTTTCCATCTGGGCGGCGGAGATGATGCCGGTGTTGCCGGTGGTGGTCACGAAGATGTCGGCGTAGCTGACGACTTCGTCGAGGGTCTTGACTTCGTAGCCTTCCATCACAGCCTGGAGTGCGCAGATCGGGTCGATTTCGGTGATGATCACGCGAGCGCCCTGGCCGCGGAGGGACTGGGCGCAGCCCTTACCCACGTCGCCGTAGCCGCACACGACTGCGATCTTGCCTGCCATCATCACATCAGTGGCGCGGTTGATGCCGTCGATGAGGGAGTGGCGGCAGCCGTAGAGGTTGTCGAACTTGGACTTGGTCACGGAATCGTTCACGTTGATTGCCGGGAACTTGAGGCGGCC
>JBGVAT010000054.1:0-3075 GCA_045224895.1 Fibrobacter sp. | reverse complement strand
AAGTATTATGCCGACGAACTCTTCATCACCCCAAAATATCTTTCTACAGTCATTGAAGAAATGAGCGGCAAAGGCGCAAAACAATGGATTAATGAATACATCGCCCTAGACGCAAAAGTCCTTTTGCAGTCATCGCAAAAAGACATTCAAGAAATTTCAAACGAGCTAAACTTTATTGATGTCAGTTTCTTCGGAAAATTTTTCAAACGCATGACGGGGATGTCGCCCAAGGCCTTCCGCGAGAAAAAGGATTAAAAATTATGAACGAAGCAGAAAATCGTCAAAAAGTCATTGTCAGGACAAGCATCATCGGCATCGTGGCAAACATCGTGCTGTCGGCGTTCAAGGCATTCGTCGGCTTTGCCACCAACTCCATCGCTGTGACGCTCGATGCGGTGAACAACCTTTCTGACGCATTGTCCTCGGTCATTACGATTGTGGGCGCGAAACTTTCGAACAAACTACCCGACAAGAAGCACCCGCTGGGTTACGGGCGAATCGAATACCTGAGCGCAATGGTGGTCGCGGCAATCGTGCTTTACGCCGGCGGAACCTCGGCAGTGGAATCTGTCAAGAAAATCATCCACCCCGAAACAGCGGACTACTCCACTGTTTCGCTGGTCATTATCGCTTCGGCGGTAGTGGTAAAACTCGTGCTCGGCAAATTCGTGAAGCGCCAGGGCGAACGCGTGAACTCGGGCGCTCTCGTGGCATCGGGTGCAGACGCGCTGTTCGACGCCATCCTCTCCCTTTCGGTGCTGGCATCGGCCATCGTCTTCGTTCTCACGGGAATTTCGCTTGAAGCCTACGTGGGCCTCGTGATTTCGGCGTTCATCATCAAGTCGGGTGTCGGCATGCTCATCGAGACGCTTGACGACATTCTGGGCAAGCGCGCCGACGGCGACCTGGTCAAGAAAATCAAGAAACTGCTCACCGAAGAACCACAAGTCCACGGCGCCTACGACGTCATTCTCAACAATTACGGCCCGGACAAGTTCCTCGGTTCCGTGCACCTGGAACTCCCCGACACCATGACTGTCGAAGAACTCGACGAACTCACCCGCAGGGTGCAGGCTCGCGTGCAAAAGGAAACTGGCGTACTTCTGACGGGCGTGGGCGTCTATTCCTACAACACCAAGAACGATGAAGCAGCCAAGATCCGCAGCAATGTCTTGAAATTGGTAAAGGCTCATGAGTGGGCATTGCAACTTCACGGTTTTTACGTAAACCTTGAAGAAAAGGCCATGCGTTTCGACGTGGTCATGAATTTCGAGATTAAGCCGCAAGAAGGCCTCGACATCCTTTACAAGGAAATCGGCGAAGCCTACCCCGGCTACGATCTGCATATTAACGCCGATATTGACGCATCGTAAACAATCTTTTTATTGAAATGAATATATTTTTACAGGTATCGGGAGTAACAATTTTTCTTGGTAAATGTTATGGACAATTGCAAAAATATTATAGCAGAACTTCCTGTGAACGCCGCGGAGTTTTTCGCAGCTATAACTCACTCCGCAACTGAACTGTACATTTCGATGCATGTACTTGATCTTGATGACGAAATCGTCTTCCCTATCAAGTCTAACGAGTTTATCGATAAATTCATGAAATCCAGCAGTACCCTGCAAGAATGTTTTACCAATATCATGGTGAACCTTGCATGCCCAGAGAGTGTCGAAACCATCAAGAATTTTACGACCCTTTCGACATTGCCGGAACGTCTGAAGAATACAAACGTCATTTCAGAAATTTTTCATGGAAAGATTCACGGTTGGAGCAAGGCGATATTTGTACGCATCGGCGACGAAAAACCACTACGCCGAGTCCTGTACCTTGTCGAAAACGTGAATGCACAAATGACAAAGCTCGAACAAGAGAAAGAGCTCCTGGAACAGAACCGCAAGCAGCAAAACATGATCAATGCGCTCATGCACGGATACGCCTCCGTTGTCGGTGTCGACTTTGTAAATGAAAAGGTGGAGATTTTCCGCATTAACGATCGAGCCAAGAACGCGCTTGGCCTCACGAAAGAACTGCCTCCGTTCAAGGTTCTTGCTGAAAAGTACATCAATACGACAGTTCGCGAAGAAGATCGGGATAGTCTTCGAAAGGTGATTGACGAGTCCTATATCAAAGAAAACTTGCAAGTTGGAAGCAGTTTGTCTACAATATTCCGTAACGATATCGGCCAGTATGTCGAAATGAAGGTTGTGCGAACCGGCGAAGAAACAACCGTATTCGGCTTTACCGATAAAAACACCGAAATCACGGAAATAAACGACAAGATCTACAGGGATTCATTGACACAGGTGATGAACCGTAAGTATTTTGACGACAAACTAGCAATGCATAATTGTCAAGCCGTCGTAATGGCCGACATCGACTTTTTCAAGGATGTCAACGACAATTACGGCCACCAGTGCGGTGATGCCGCCCTTGCCGCCGTGGCATCGATACTGAGTTCATCTGTCCGTAATTTGGACCACGTCGTCCGTTATGGTGGCGACGAATTCCTAATCTCTTTCAAAGGCATCAGCCCCGAAGTGCTGAAAATCAGACTTGAACAGATGCGCGCCAAGGCAGAAAAAATCAAGCTGCAAGATTACCCGAACGTACAGTTTACGATGAGCTTCGGCGGAACATACGGAGACGGAACCGTTTCGGACATGCTCTCTTTTGCCGACAAGGCGCTCTACATGTCCAAGAAAAAACGGAACTGCGTCACCCTAGTTCCGTTTGAAGAGAAAAATTAAGCCGTATTTACTCGTGGAATTCGTCTTCGCCTTCTATGACGATGCACTAACTTTGGTAATGCAATTTACTCCAGGTACACAACCTCGCGCATTTGCGGCATAAGCACCGGCTTGCCCGATTCGCTGGCGGCATGCTTTGCGTTTTCGAGCGGTTCCGTGTAAGAATGCTTACTCAGGCAGAACTTGGAATGGTGAACCGTCATGTAGCGGTTGGCATCCAGGTCTTTCATCACCTTACCCAGTTCATGCGGCATTGTATGGATCAAGGCCCAGTCCTTGTTGTACTGCCCGTTTTCGAGAATCGCCAAGTCTATGTCTG
>JBGVAT010000053.1:0-3171 GCA_045224895.1 Fibrobacter sp. | reverse complement strand
TTACTTCACTTTCTGCGTACGGTCCGTGATGACGAGGTCCACGCGGCGGTTCTTCTGGCGACCTTCCTTGGTGGAGTTGTCGGCAATCGGCATCGTCATGCCAAGGCCCTTGGCCGTGAGGCGGGTTTCTGCAATGCCCTGTTCCACGAGGAAGTTCATCACGTTTTCGGCGCGTTGCTGAGATAGCGTCATGTTGAATTCTTCGGAACCGGTATTGTCGGTGTTACCTTCGATGGACACGTCAAACTGCTGGTAAACGGAAAGGATACCGGCAATCTTTGCAAGGCTCGTCATGAGGTCGGTCTTCAAGGTGGCACGGCCCACGTCGAACAAGATGTCGGACATCGAGAGGATGATGCCGCGAGCGTCCTTCGTCACCTGGATCATCTGGGACTGGAGGGCGTTCAGCTTGTCCATAGCTTCGTTCTTGCTGGCTTCGAGCTTGTCCTTCTGGGCCTTGATGGCCTGCTTTTCGGCTTCGAGGTCAGAAACCTTGCCGCTACGGGCTGCGCCAATCTGTTCCTGGATGGCTTCGATGGTGCGGTTCGTGGCTGCACGCTTGTCCCAGTTTTCGGCAATGTGATTGCGAAGAGCCTGGGTTTCGCCCTGAAGCTTGGCAAGTTCTGCATACTTGGAGCAATTTTCGACAAGAGTCGGGATCAGGTCAGAATCGTCATCGTCGGCATAGACCGTTTCGAGCTGATTCAATGCACCATAACCTTCGGCGAGGGTGTTCTTGGCAGAAATGGCATTGGCAGGCAATGTCGTCTTGGCGTTGTCAAGAGCGAGCTTGCAGTGGTCCACAGGCGAAATGCTCGGGGCGTCAGCAGCAAAGCTCATGGAAGCGACTAAGGCACTGAGAGTCAAAATATTCTTCGTCTTCATTTTTACGGCTCCTTACTTTTTCGTTTCCTTGTCGAGAATGCTCTGGTACAAAGCCTTGCGTTCTTCGTCTGCGTTGAGGGCTTCTTCAAGCTTCTTGTCTTCGTTCTTTACAGATTCGTTTTCGGATTTTGCAATAGCGAGACGCAGTTCAAGTTCACCCTGTTCTGCCATAGCCTGTGCTTCTTCGGTCTTTCCGTCTTCCTTGAGAGCCCTTGCTGCGTCAAGTTTGGAATTGGCGCTAGAAGTAAGCTTCGAATCAAGATTCGTGTTTTCGGAAGCAAGGATACGTGTTGCTTCTGCTTGTCCGAGGGATCGGTTCACGGCCGTCTGGCTGCTCGAGCAACCGGTAAGCGCTACGAGAGCAAGAGAGATGCTACATGCAAAAATTTTAGCCTTCATTGGGCTTCTCCTATTTATGGTATTCCGCGCTAAAATTACATATTATTTTTGAAATAGAAAATAAAAACACTCAAAACTTTTTTTACTTGCGCATATATATAGAATAGTGTAAATTAAAGTTAGTGTATAGGGTAGGAGTTTCTATGGGTTTCACTTCAAAAACAGCTTGTTTTGTCGGAGTCTGTTCCTTTATGGCGGTATCGTCTTTTGCTGCCGGGAACGTCGAATATCACCTGAACAAGTCTGCCAATCCGACCCAGGATGAACTCGATGCCTACGAGTATATTACGGCGGCGATGGATTCTGCCGTTTACCTTTACAATAAGTATTCGGATCTTTCAAAACATATCGAAGTCTACTACAGCACGGGCGTTCTGACGGCCGAGGCTAGCAGCAATGGCGACCTTCGCTTTGGCAAGGATCGCAGCTATATGTACGTGGGAACCGCTATGCATGAAATGGCGCATACCATGGGCATGGGTACGACGTCTGAATACAAGGCGATGTTCAAGGACGGCGTGTTCCAGGGCGAAAAAGCGCAAGCAACCCTCAAGGAAATTGATGGCGCAGATGCTGTCCTCAAGGGCGACAGCCAGCATTTTTGGCCGTACGGGCTCAACTACAAGAGCGAAGTCCATTCCGAACAGGACTTGATTAATCACGTGAAAATCGTGAACGCGATGTACCAGGACATTTTCAAGGAAGCGTTCTATATGCAGGGGAGGATCGTGTCTCTCCTCGATGAAAAAACTTGTATGGGGATTACGTCATCCAATGCTCTTGAATTGATGAGCTGCACTGATACGGCGACTTTCGTGAAAATTTATTCGGTAGGCGAGAATCCTGTTACTTACCGCATCCAGCTCGGAAACCGCGTGGTCGATATCCCGAACGAATCGACGGCGGAAGGCGTTGTCGCTTCGACTTATGGCTACAACGGCGGAGCTCACCAGCGTTACGTGTTTGAAAAGGCCGGCGCGCCTAGAGCAAACATGCCGAATGTCTATTTCCTCAAAAATTTCAAAAGCGGACTTTATTTGCAGGCCGTTGGAAAAAATGTAGTTCAGAATAAGTTGGTTTTATCTGTAAGCTCGGAACCGCAGCCCGATTTCACTTGGCAGATTGTGGAAGCTGGGCAGGACACCTCTTCAAAGGATGGGCCGGTGTCTATAGCCAAACGAAGAATTCCTAATAAGATTTCGGATGTTTCTGTACCCGCACGATTGTTCGATGCGCTTGGACGAGCTGCCGGCAAGATCCGTCGTGGTGTTACGTCAAGACTCTTGAAAAGCAATTAAATCAAATTTCACTGGATCCCGTCGCTAATGTAGATACAAGAAATAATGGTTTCCCTCCCTTCGGGAGAGAAAGACTGTTCCAGGATGACGGTCTCTAGCTTAAATAGCCCGTTATAATTGCAAAAAAAGACCGCTCGAAAGCGGTCTTTTTTGAAATCGTTCTTTTGAGGACTAGAAAGCGTCTGTTGCGTCTGCACTTGCCTGAGCAACAGTTTCTGCGCTCGGAGCAGCTTCGACAACGGAAGACTTTACTGCATCTTCAGTCACGTCGTTAGAACCCTTTTCAATCATCGTAAGCTTATGTTCCTTGAAACGGTTCATAGCGATGGTGGTGGGCTTCTGCGTGAGCTGGATGTAACCCTGCTTGGACTGATTGTTAATGAAGCGGGCTTCGTGAGCCATCATAACGACAGCACGGAAAACCGAGCCTTGACATTCTTCACTAGCATAAATATCATCAAGATAAACTCTTTGAGACTCAGCCATTAGGTACCTCGAAAAGATTTTAGAAGAGGGAGAGGGATTCGAACCCTCGTTACCGTAAGGTAAACACGCTTTCCAAGCGTGCGCCTTCAACCACTCGGCCATC
>JBGVAT010000052.1:0-24148 GCA_045224895.1 Fibrobacter sp. | reverse complement strand
TGCTACCATCCGGACTTGGAACAGGTGCTTGGCGAAACGTACGGCGTTATCGTGTACCAGGAACAGGTGATGAAGCTTGCCCAGATTTTGGGTGGCTACACGCTGGGCGGCGCTGACAACATCCGACGCATCATGGCTAAGAAGATGCCGGAAAAGATGGCTAAGCTCGAACCGGAGTTCTTCGAAAAGTGCCTCGCGAAGGGTTACGATCGCGACATGATTCAAAAGGTGTGGAATGCTGTGCTTCCGTTCTGCGGATACGCATTCAACAAGAGTCATGCTGCTGCTTACGCTTACGTTGCTTACCAGACAGCCTACCTCAAGACGCACTACGGCCCGGAATACATGGCAGCTTCCATGACGTCCAAGATGGGCAAGACCGAAGATACGGTGACCATCATTTTGGAATGCAAGCGTCTGGGCATCGAAGTCCTGTCGCCGAACATCAACTCGTCGTTGGGTGTGTTCTCTGCCAATCCGAAGGGTCAGATCCTTTATGGTCTTGCGGGTATCCGCAACGTGGGTATTGCCGTCGTCGAAGACGTGGTTGCGGAACGCGAACGCCGTGGCGTGTACAAGGACATCTTTGATTTCTGCAAGCGTGTTGCTGAATTCCAGGCTTCGCAGCCCGAAAAACGTCCGCCGCTCAACAAGAAGGTCTTGGAATGCCTCATCATGGCGGGAGCCTTGGATGACTTGCCCGGAAGTCGCGCCGTGCAGATCGCGACGGTGGACCGTGCTTTGGAAGTCGCCTTGCGCAGTCAAGAAGACAAGGTCATGGGCCAGGTGTCGCTCTTTGATTTGGGAGGTGGCGCCGCTATCCAGAATACGGCAGAAGTCTTGGAAGATGCCGAAGAATGGACGGCGATGGAAATGCTCAACAAGGAACGTAGCGTTCTGGGACTTTTCCTTTCGGGCCATCCGCTGGACGAATTCCGCCCGGAACTTTTAGGCTTTACGACCTGTTCTCTTTCGGAAGACGAAATTACCCGCCACGTGGGGGATACCGTTGTCGTTGGCGGCGTGGTCATCAAGATGCGCTCCATCGAAACCAAGCGCGGAGATACGATCGGTTCTGGTGCTATCCAGGATTTCCAGGGCGAAATGGAGCTGTTCTTCAAGAAGGATGTCTGGGAACGCCTGCGCGATACCGTTTCTGTCGATGATCGCGTCCTTGTGAAGGGCGTTCTGGAACAGCAGCGCGATCGCGACGGCTACCAGATCATTGTTGAAGAAGTGCTGCAACTGGATCGCGTGCGTTGCGATATGGTAAGCCATATTCACGTGTCGCTTTATTCGGGAATGCTCACGGACGAGTTCTTGGACAAGCTGGAAGTCGAAATGAAGGCGAATTTGGCCGATGAATATACCCGAGGCTGCGAATTTGTGTTCCATTTGGAGACAGAATCCGGATTTGAGCATGTCGTTGTCCTGAAAAAATATAAAGTTGTATATACTCAGGAATTATTGCAGTGGCTTAGAACGGATCTGGGCGCATTGAAGGTTTGGGTATCGAATCGTGCGAAACGTTAACGAAGAAATTTCTCCTTATATCCTCTTTTGTGCAGGAGAAGATTCCGGCGACATGATTGGCGCCGAAATGGTGGAAACCGCTGTTCGCCAAGGCTTTAAGGTTATTGGAACTGGTGGGCCTCTGATGCAGGAGAAAGGGCTTCAACCCTTGTGGGACTATAATGACCTCCCGGTTTCGGGCGTGGGCGATGTGGTTCCGAAGTATTTTTCGTTAAAGAGTGTTTTTGACGTGTTGAGCGATGCCGCGGAATCGAAGAAGTGCCTTGGCATTGTAGCGATTGACTATCCCGGTTTTAATATGAGACTTGCCCGACTTGCCAAAAAGTGGGGAAAGCCCATGCTCTATGTGGCGCCTCCGCAAGTGTGGGCGTGGAAGTCCAAGCGTGCAAGCCTGTTCAGGCAGGCCGATAAAATCCGTCTTGCCGTCTTCTTTGATATCGAGACGAAGGCGTATAAGCAGCTTGGCTGCGATACGATCCGCTTGAAGCACCCGGTGTCGGGCTGGACTCGCCGCTACGCCGAACGCAAGTCCGACATGCTGCTTTTGCCGGGGAGCCGCCGTGCAAGCGCTCTCCGTAATTTGCCCGCGTTTGTCGCCGTTGCCGAAAAATACCGCAAGGTATGGGCCGAAAACAATGTGGGACCGCTGCCAGATGTGGTGGTGGTGGCCTCAAGAGAAAGCTTGGAAGTGCCTCTTTTGGTTTCGCTCGAAAAACTCTATGACGGACGTTTGCCGAGCTGGCTTAAGGTAATTGTCGCTCCGAAGCAGATGGGGCGTCGCCTTGACCTGTATTCGGAATACGGGGCGGCACTGACTTCGTTTGGGACGAGTACGCTCGAAATGGCGTGTGTCGGGATTCCGTTTGCGGCATGCGTCGTGCCGGACTTTTTGACGTTCGTGATGGGGAAAATTCTGGTCAAGTCGGAATACCTCTCGCTTCCGAATGCCATCCTCGGCTGTGGCGTGACTCCGGAATTCATCATCCAGAACCGTATGAACGACCGTATGGCAGAGGCCATTGTCGATGCCATCTTCCAGCAGGATTTTGCAACGACGGACGAAGTCGCCTTGCGTCTCCACAAGGTGCTGAATGTCGGGAAGAAACCCGATGAATTAGTGTCTGAATTTCTTGCTCAGTTCGTCCAGGGTCAGGCGCATTAGCGTCGGGCTTCCGAACGGCGACTTGAGCGGATCCTGCGTAATCATCAGCTGGCCGACAAGGGCCGTCATTTCTTCGGGCTTGAGCTTGTCGCCCGCTTCGTAGGCGTTTGTCTTTGCCCAGGATTTCGCAATCGCTTCCTGGAACTTGACCATGTCATTTTTCGTGTCACCTTCGTCAACGTCATTCAAAAAGTCGTGAACGGCCTTGGCGGCACGCGAAAGCGGAAGTGCGCTTGGAATGGAACGGATTTGGTAGGTGTCGCCTCCAAACGGTTCCACAAAGAATCCGAGCTTGCGGAGCTGTTCGTCGACGTTGCGGAAGATTTCTTTTTCTTGCTTGGAAAGCTCTATCAGTTCGGGGAACAGAAGTTCCTGGCTGTCCTGCGCGACATTGTTCTGGAGCGATTCCATGGCCTGTTCAAAGAGTACTCGCGTATGGGCGGCGTGCTGGTCGATGATCAGGAGGCCGTTGGAATCTTCGCCTGCGATATAGGTGTTGGCAATCTGGAAGAACGTCGGCGGAGCCCAAGGTGTTTCCGGAGCCGGAGCGGGCTTGGAATGGTCGGGTTCCAGCGAGATGATTTTGCCGTATTCGGGTTGCGAGAACAGGTCCTGGATGTCGTCGCTCACGTCGTATTTGGACTTTTTATCCGAAAGTTCGCCTGCCTTGCCTGCGTGCTGCGGGTATTGTGGCCTGTGGGCGCTTGGTGCGGGTGATGCAAAGGTGGGGCTTGCAAATGAATGTGCCGTAAAACCTGGCTGCGCTTGCGTCGGAGTGGACTGTTGTGCAAAGGAGGGCTGTTCCCACGGCTGATCGCTTTGTGGCTTTTCGGCCGGAATCTGTTCTGTAAACGGATTTTCGGCAATGGATGTCTGTGCCGGCTTTCCCAAGAATTCATCGCTCAAGTCGATGAACGGGGAATTGGCTTCGAGGTCCTTCGTGAACGTGTCGCGGATGGCGTGCGTCACGACTAGGAATACGAGGTTTCCGTTAGCGAATCGGACTTCGCGTTTGGCCGGATGGACGTTGATATCGAATTCCATATCCGGCATGTCGAGGAACAGTACCGTGACCGGCTTGCACTGGGCACCGTACGGCTCGTAAGCCTGCGAAATGGCCTTGCTGACCATCTTGTTTTCGATGGGACGGTTGCGCATGAATAGAAACTGGTGGTTGCGCTTGCCGTTAGTTTCTGTTGTGGGGGAGACGTATCCGCTCACGTGGACGCCTGCTTCGGTGTAGTCGACCGGGAGCAGGCTCTTTGCAACTTTGGAACCGATGGCTTCGGCGATGCGGCTGCGGAGTTCGCCCGGGACACCCGTAAAGACAGTTCTTTCGCCGACCTTGTAGTCAAAGCGGGTTTCGGGGTGCGAAATCGCGGTTTTGATGACGATGTCTAGAATGCGAGAACATTCCGAGGTCTCGCTGCCGAGGAACGTGCGGCGTACGGGCGTGTTGTAGAAAAGGTCTTCGACGAGGAATGTGGTGCCACGGCTAGCGGGGTAGTCTTCTTTTTCAATGACTTCGCCGCCTTTGACGACGATACGTCCGCTTTCGCCATCTTGCGTGGCACTAGTGATGGTCAACTTGGATACGGCGGCGATCGATGCGACTGCTTCGCCACGGAATCCGTTAGTTTGTAAGTGAAATAAGTCGTCCGCGCTATTTAGTTTGGATGTGGTGTGGCGCAAAAAACAGAGTTCGAGATCGGCTGATCCCATACCCTTTCCATTGTCTGTCACCTGGATTTTTTTCTTTCCACCTTGCTCAATTTGGATCTGGATTCGGGTTGCTCCGGCGTCGATGGCGTTTTCGATAAGCTCCTTGACAGCCGATGCTGGACGTTCTATAACCTCTCCAGCAGCGATTTTATTGATGATTTCGTCGGATAAAAGGTGAATTTCGGCCATTTTTCGCTTTATATGTAGGCTATTGCGCAGATTTTTGATATTTGATTGCTATATTATAAATATAGCTAATGAATTTTTATGAACAAGTGAGGTGAGTGAAATGGTTTCAAATCTATTCCTTCAGCTAGCACACATTGAATTACTGATGTCTTACCCGGTCAAGGACATTTTGACCTTGGTCAAACGAGATTCACGATTCAACGTGAAACTTCTAAATGATTTGTACTTCGAAGATTCATACGTCGATGAAAGCGCTTACCGATTCATAATGGATAACATCGTCGCCTGGTTGTACGAACGCGGCGAAAATCCGGATGACTTCATTGAACGCATCGTGAAGCGTTGCGCCGCTTTCGAAGTGGTGCCCGCCCGTAGCGTTCTTCGCTCTTACTTGCCGTTCGTATCTTCGTTCTACACGGCTGAAGATGCTCGTGAACTCTGCCTCGAAATTATTCCGAAGCGCTACCCGTTCTTGACCAAGGCTAGCATCCTTCGCAATGTCATCGAAGGTGAAAACCGTAAGGTGGACTTCACGTTCCAGTTCGAAACTCCGGGCGTCCTTGCTGCAAACCCGATGCGCTGGATCCGCAGCATGATCAACATCGGACCGCTCCTCTTGAACACGCCTGCTTACGAACACATTAGCTATTTCGCTGCACAGACCTCGTTCATTGAAGCTCTTGAAAACAGAGTCCCCGCCGAAATGAAGGAAGACGGCGGTGTCTATATCAAGGGTGAATTGGTTGGCCGCCATGCCACGTTTGAAGATTGCCTCAAGGAACACAACCTTGAGTGGAAGAACGACGTGGAAAAGAGCATTGGTTGCGTACGCGCCATGACGGACATCCGCGACCCGAAGACCGGTGCCGTTCTTATCGAAAAGGACTGCTACTACGGTGCTCCGTCCTACATCCTCGGTTTTAACTTCAAGGCAAACGTGAATGCTTCCGAACCGTTCCTCAAGTTGATGAGTTCTGTCGTGAAGCAGGAATTTGCTGCCTGGGCTCCGCTCCAGAAGGCTCACGAACAGCTCCTCGATGCCATGAACGATTCCGTTACGATCGTTTATTACAAGAGCGATGACTCGATCTCGGTGAACAGCAAGCACTTGATGCGCAACGTGCCTGCTCGTATTCTCCGTAACCTCCTCCGTGAGTACACCGTCACTGGTCGTGAAGAATACGAGAACCGCGAGTTCAAGCGCGATCCGGCTATTTGCATGGACCCGCTCCGTCCGAACTTCGAGAGCCGGTTGAACCGCGTTATTGCCCATATCAATGGCTCTGACGATCCGGATCATCCGAGCGAAGGTGTCAAGAAGTACTTCGAAATCGAACGCCATCGCCGTGGCGGTTTCCGCTTTGTTCCGAAGTGCAAGATCATCTTCAGAGAAGAATGAAGTTACTTTGTTCTGACTACTGCGGTTGCAATGTAACTGATTTGTAAACTTTAGTTAGAACGTGTAAATTTTATTGAGTGAAGAAATAAGTAAAACGAAAGAACCGAACCGCTTTCGAATTGGTATATTTGGAGTGTTGAGATTGGTTGGAAAGGTAAATCCTGAAACGACTTTATCATTGCTCCCCTCCTGATAGGTTCAAGGTTCTGGAAACCGCTCAATATTTTCTCCTTCTTAGGAAAGGGCTCGTCTAGAGCCCTTTCTCTTTTTTTATGCACTGTCATCCCGCACTCTGATGCGGGATCGCCTTCTTGTAAATGCAAAAAAGCCCGCCGGTGGGCGAGCTTTTAAAAAGGAGATGCCCGCACAGAGGCGGGCATGACAAGTGTCTATTAGCGACGGCTTAAAAGCCATTTGCTAATGCTTGCGCATTAGCGGCGGCGGGCAGCCATCTCTTTCTTCAAGATGTCCATGACAGCACCGATTTCAGCAGGAGCCTTGAACACCGGATTAGCGTACTTGCTTGCGATGTCTTCGAGCTTCTGTTCGTGGTAAGCGACCTTGAATTCCGTGAACTTGAGGCCGTGTGCCGTGCTGATGACGACGACGTTTTCGTCCTTCGCGATCTTGCCTTCTGCGCAGAGCTTTTCGAGAGCGCCAAGAGCGACACCCGTATGCGGGCAGCAGTAGAGGCCGATGCGGTCGCCGCGGTGGGCTGCGTTGGCGAGTTCTTCTTCAGTGACGCTTACGACCATACCGTTTGTCTTCTGGATGGCGCGAACGGCCTTCGGATAGCTGACCGGGTTACCGATCTGGATGGCGGATGCGAGGGTCTTCTTGGCCTGAACCGGTTCGAGCTTGTCGAAGCCGCGGGTGTAGGCTCGATAGAACGGGTTGGCGTTTTCGGCCTGAGCGACGATGATGCGCGGGATGCGGTCGATGAGGCCCATGGCCTTGCAGTCTTCGAAGCCCTTGGCGAGTGCGCTCACGTTACCGAGGTTACCGCCCGGGATAATCACGGTGTCAGGCACCGTCCAGCCGAGTTCCTGGCAGATTTCCGGAGAAATCGTCTTCTGGCCTTCGACGCGGAGGCTGTTCATGGAGTTGGCGAGGTAAATGCGGTTGTCCTTCGTGACTTCCTGGACGATCTTCATGCAACCGTCAAAGTCGGTGTCGAGAGCAAGCACGATGCTGCCGTTAGAAATCGGCTGGATGAGCTGTGCGGTGCTGGTCTTGCCGGCCGGGAGGAACACGATAGACGGAATGCCGGCCTTGGCGCAGTAGGCGCTGAGGGCTGCGGACGTGTCGCCGGTAGAAGCGCAAGCGACGGCGTCGATCGGGTGGATATTCTTCTTGATGATGTGGTTCACCTGGCTCACGAGAACCGTCATGCCGAGGTCCTTGAAAGAACCTGTGTGGGAGTTGCCGCAAAGCTTCACCTTGAGGCTTCCGATGCCGAGATCCTTGGCGAGCGGGGCTGCGTCAAAGAGCGGGCTCCAGCCTTCGCGCATGGTGACGATGTCTTCGACCGGAATGTCCGGGAGAACCATTTCACGCTTGCTCCAGATACCGCTCATATCTTCGGGCTTAAAGCTCATGCGGCGTTCGGCAAAGAGCTTCTTCCATTCTTCCGGGCTACGGCTTGCGAGTGCTGCACGGTCGTGTTCGACTTCGAGCAGGCTACCGTCCACCTTGCTGCGGTAAATGACGTCGGTCAGCGGATAGGTGTCGTCGCCGTTGATGTTTCTAAAATGAGCGTTAAACTGAGACATAATTTCCTCTTTGGATTTTTCGATCGCAAATATAGCAATTTAGTGATTGGTGGTTAGTGATTAGGGTTGTGATGAGAATGTTCCTTTTGCATCCCTGCTTACTAACCACTGTTTACTAACCACTTCCTACTGCTTACTGCCTACTTTCTACACCATCTAATTTTCTATATTATGGGCGATTTTATTACATGTAAAACTCGGAGTTCTGAGTGAACAAGAAAAAATTTCTCTTTTTACCGCTTTTGACGCTTTTGCTGTCGTCCTGTCTGTTCGATACGGATGACGATGGTTTGTCCAGCTGGCTTTCGGACCAGGGCATGCCCAGCAGTTACAAGGTCCAGACTGTTACGGTCAGCAACATAAAGCCCGAATCTGTTGAAGTGGGGTCGGATTCGCTCCCGAAGAACGCTTGGACGCGTGGTGTCTTTGGCGCCGTGTCCGGAATGTCTCACGATATCGTTTTTGACTTCGGGTTAGACAGTGCGAGCTTGGCCAAGTTTGGCGATTCTTCGGATTCTACGAAATCCTTTGTGGTGGTGCGCCTCGTGGATTCGTACTACCGTTCCAAATATCTGCCGTCTTCTGTTTTGCCGATTAAGGAAGATCTGAAACTCAACGTGAGCTGGATTATTTCTGACAAGCTTACGGAAAAGGAATTCAACAAATTCCCGAGTATTGCCGATTCAGTTTGGCTGCAGGAACTTGAATCCTGGAAGCCGGACAATTCTTCCGATACGACGATTTCTATTTCTATCAATTCCGCCAAGAAGGATACCTTGCTGACGTTCGATTTCCCGAATGCCCTTGTGAAGGACCTTTACAAAAAGTCCGGCAATCGTCGTCTGCAGTTGCGCCTTTCGGCTCCTGAAGCCTCGCACCTTTTCCGTTTTTACGGTCCTGAAACTTATGGTCTCAGCCCGCGATTCTTCCTGGAATCCTGCAACGGTAGTGACTCTTGCAATTACGTATCGTACTATGCTAAGCATTCGGGCGTCATCTCCGAGAACCGTGAGGAATGCTCGGATTGCCTCATCTTGCATGGCGGCACTTACGACTCCCTGATTGTCGAATTCCCGGCAAAGCCGATTATGAAGGCGTTGTCTGATTTTTACGGTGATGAGTTCCCTTATACCAAGGGTAACGGAAACGATGTGCGTCAGGCTGTCGTGATGGCCGAAGTGACGTTCTTCAAGGACGATTCCAAGGGCAGTAACGAACTTGGCTTGCCGATTATCGTGAAGTCGGGTTCTTACATGGACAGTGCCGAAACGGTTGTCCGTCGCATGGAAAGCTACAAGCTGGACAAACCCCGCATTCTTGAAAGTGGTCACCCGAATATGGTGTTTACCGATGGAGACTCGATCTCGTTGCAGGTCACCAGCGGTATGAAGGACTTCATCAACAGGGCTCAAGATGGACGCAACTTTAAGATGATGATGCGCCTCAGCAGCTCGGTTCTTTTAGACAAGGATACGCTTTTCTACGACCGCATTAGCGATGGCAAGGATACGCTTTTGCTTTCTAACGGAGAAACGGTGAATATTGCCGATGGCGATACGGTCTATACGACCTTCCCGAATCTTGATTATGCCCGTTACGACTTTACCTCTATCAAGAGCAAGCCTGCTACGATCAAGCTGTGGCTTGCCTCTAAGCGCGGGGAGGAATAATGAAAAAGTTTATCAGTGCGTTGCTTTGTGTGTCAGGATTTTCTTTTGCATCGATGATCGGTGCTGATGCGATTGGCGAAGACCAGCTTTCGGGCGGTTCGACTGCACTTGCGGGTCGTGGCTTTGCGGGTAATGCAAAGACGGGCGAAGCCGAAGGTGTTTCCGTGATCAACCCGGCACGTCAGGCTTTTGATTCCAAGGTCGTCTTGAACCTGAACTTCTTGTTGAACATTTCGACCGCATCGAGATCCAATGTCGATTTCACAAAGGCTGGCGTTTCCATGCCTTCGATGAACCTTTCGTTCCCGATGGGTGACTTTGGTACGGTCGGTGTTTCTTTGTGGCAGCACTACGCTTCTTCGATTCGCGAAAGCATCCATGACGACGAACTGAAGTGGAATGCCGAAGTGGAATACCAGAACAGCATTTATGAATTGGTGCCGACTTATGCCATTAGGCTCCCGTTCTACCGCTCGCTTTCGTTCGGTGCTTCGGCGCACATTGTGATGGGCAGCTTTATGCGTAGCCTCACGCTTGGACCGGACAATAGCGCCATTTCTGAAGAGGATGCCTGGGCCACGACCGACGCCGATGTTTCTGATTACGTCAGCGGTGATTGGGAAATCAAGCATCATCCGGCTTACTTTACCTTTGCTGCTCAGTACCGTGGCCGTATGGCTTCGTACTACTTCTCGTTTACGACGCCCTACACGCTCAAGAATGAACTTGAGTACGACTTAAGATTTAGCGAACTGGATACGCTGGCTCCGAGCCGCTACACTCGCGAAATCCGTGTGCCGGCAAAGCTTGCTACAGGTGTCAGTTATCGTATAAACAAACGCCACAATGTGATGGCTGATTTTGCCTGGAGCGCATGGTCCCGCGACATCGAAAATGTTGCTGGAAGCTGGAGTATGGCCGGCGTTACAAAAACTCAGGATGACTTTAATATAGCCTTAGGCTATCAGCGAGACGGAAGCGATATTTTTTATGACGATTATTGGGATCGTATAACGTATCGCGCTGGAGCCTGGTACAAAAATTGGTACATTAAAGATGTCTCTGAATTTGGTGGTTCCATTGGTGCCGGATTCCCGCTTGGGAGAAAGGGTACTATGTTGGATCTTGCCATTCAGGGAGGAGTCCGCCTGACGGACGACGACCATAACTGGAACGAATCCTTTATCGGTATTCGCCTGGGCTTGGTCGGTGTCGGTAACTGGGGTAGGACCCGTGGTCAGTAAGATTTAACTTAGAAGGAGATCGAAAATGGCTACTAAGAAGAAAGCAGAAGAAACAAAGACTGCCGCTAAGACTGTTGTAAAGACGGCTTCGACAAAGACTGCTACGAAGGCTGCTAAGGCTGCGACAAAGACTGCCGCAAGCAAGACTGCTGCCGAAAAGGTAGCTGCTAAGCCGCAGGCCGATGCTCCGGCAAGCTCCGCAACTAAGAAGATTGTGGCCAAGGTCGCCAAAAAGCCGACCGCAGTGACCGAAAAGGTCGCTGCAAAGACCGCTCCTGCAAAGAAGTCTACTAAGGCTGCTGCAGAAAAGACGGCAACCGCAAAGGCTGCAACAAAGACTGCCAAGGCTAAGGCCGAAGCCACGACCAGCACCGCCGCAAAGACGGGTGCTGCAAAGAAGGCTACCAAGGCTGTTAGCAAGGCCAAGTCCACAAAGAAGGCTTCGCCGAAGAAGGACGACGAACTTGTCGAAGTTGTAGAATCCGTATCTGTCGAATTCGACGCTCCGGAAACCCTCCCGCAATCCTTTGATGCTGAATATCTGGTCCTGATGCAAAAGGATCCGAACTGGATGCAAGCCTTCTGGGAAGTCTCCGAAAACAGAATCAAGGCCGCAAAGAAGGGCAAGGGTAAGCTCGTTCTTCGTTTGTTCGATATCTCGAACGACCTTACGGTCAAGCGCAACAAGAAGCTCAAGTTCCACGATGTTGTTGTTCCGGCAGATGCCCGTAGCTGGTATGTTGAAAACAAGAGTACCAACAACTGCAAGGCCGCTCTTGGCGTTGTGACGGGTAGCAAGTTCGAACCGATCGTTGAAGCTGGCCCGATGCAGACGTTTACGCTTGCCGGTTCTGACGTGAATACGGACAACGTATTTGTCCGTGCTTCGCTTGGCGGTGCAACTCTTGGCGGTTTTGGCAGCTCGGGACTCTCTTCGATGTCTGCTGAAAACTGGCTTGAAAATGCACTCAACAACCTTTCGAGTTCTTCGGGCTCGATGTTCTCGGGCGCACTTTCGAGTGCCGCTCTCAAGAGCAACAAGCTTGAACTCCCGAAGGATTCCGTGAACTACGGTAAGGACTTCTTCTTGTGGGTGAAGACTCGCTTGATCGTCTACGGTGGTACGCGTCCGGACGCCCATTTGCAGGTGCGTGGCGAACCGTTCCCGCTGAATCCGGATGGCACCTTCAGCTTTGAAGAAGACCTCCCGGACGTGACAAAGATCATTCCGGTCTTTGCAACCGATAAGGACGGCGACTTCCCGACTACAATCGTTCCGATCGTTGTTAAGCGCACGGAATAATGCCGAAGCCTGGTAAGGTACATCTTTTGCTCCACGCACATCTTCCGTTTGTGCGGGAGCCTTCTTATAACCGGTTCTTGGAAGAGAACTGGTTCTTTGAGGCTATGGCGGAGACGTACCTGCCCATTATCCAGATGCTTAATCGTTTGGAAGAAAAGGGCATGCCGGGCACTTTGAATTTTAGCGTGTCGTCAGTACTTTTGGCGATGCTTACGGATGAGCTTTTGCTCACCCGCTTTACGAATCATTTGCATAAGCAGTTGGAGCTTTTGGAACGAGAAAAGATCCGCTTGCAGAATGATTCCGAACGCATGGAGGTGGTGAACTTTTATTACCGCCGCCAGATAGCGCTTATGAATACGTGGGAAAAGGATTGCCATTGCAAGATTGTGCCGTCGTTAAAGCGACTGGAACAGATTGGCAAAATCAACTTGCTCACTTGCGTGGGTACGCACCCGTTTTTGCCCGCGTATCAAAGCGATGTCGATGCGATTCGACTCCAATTAAAAATTACCGTTCGAGCTTTTGAAGATGCCTTTGGCAAAAAGCCCCGTGGCTTGTGGCTACCGGAATGTGGCTACTTTGAAGGCTTGGATGCTATCCTTGCCGAATACGGATTCAAGTACTTTTTCTTGGAAACTCATGGCGTGCTTTTGGCAAAGCCTGCTCCGAAGTATGGCGTGTTTGCGCCAATCAAGACTCCGGCAGGGCTGTATTGCTTTGGACGCGAACAGAGCAGCTCTATGGAAGTTTGGAGCCGCAAGACGGGTTACCCGGGACATCCGGAATACCGCGAGTTCTTTAAGGACATTGCGCACGAACGCGAGGACGATTACCTAGGCGAATACTTCCTGGCCGCTGGAACGCATATCGAAACGGGCCTCAAGTATTACCGCATTACGGGTAGCGAAGACAAGAAAATTTACCGCCCGTGGAATGCGCTTCGCTTGGTCGAAGATCACGCGCGTTTGTTTGTCGCAAATCGCGAAGAGACCGTCTCGAACTTGCTTCCGCATATGGAAGGCAACAAGGTCTCGGTCTTGTGCCCGTACGATGCGGAACTTTTTGGCCACTGGTGGTTTGAAGGCCCGCTGTTCATCGAAAAGATGTTTGAACGCGCGGCAAGCTCCAATGTTGTCGAGATGGCTTCGCTCGAAGATTCTGTGCCGTCGTCGCCGTCTTTTGTCGGGGCGCCTGCGGATAACGATGTCCATTCGCCGATTTTCTCGTCATGGGGCGAGGGCGGCTTTGGCGAAGTCTGGATGAATGATGCTGTTGCGTTCCAGTATCCGCTGTTCTTTAGAATGCGCGCGATGATGAAAGACTTGAAGTCGCGCGGTTCAAAGACGGCGATGGCTAAGCGTTTCCTTTCGCAGATGGCGCGCGAACTTGTGCTGTTCCAGGCTTCGGACTGGGCGTTTATGATCCATAACAATTCGGCTGCGGATTACGCCCGTGCGCGTTTGAACGGGCATTACGAAAATGTCTGCAAGCTTTATGCGGAAGCAATCAAGGCCAAGCCTGATACGCGTTTGCTCAAGAAGTTAGAACAAAAGAATAACTTGTTCCCGTGGATTGGAAGCTTAATTTAGGGCTTACGCCCTAGACCCGTAATATTGCGGGCGGGGCCCCAGCTCGGAGTTGCGAAGGCCGCACGGGCCCCTCCCTGCACCCTCCCCATCCTTGGCCGACGCTTTTTTTCTCAACGACTTCCGTTTGATTTATTATAAAATAATTGGTCGCATTTTTGACCTATAGAAATATTAATGGCTTTTATTGCCTTTATTGACTCCGTTCTCAGAGGCACGAAGTGCCGGCTTCATAGCACAATACATTAGTATAGTACGATAAAGCTTGTCGTTTTGCCTTTGTTGCCGACACGGAAGCGGTAGATTCCCGGCGCCATCATTGATTTGACCTTGTCCTCGTCCATACAGAACGTCGTTCCCTCGTATTCCTCATGAGAGACTAGGTCGCCACGCCTATTGCGGATTTCGATGAACTTCTTGTCTTTGGGGAGTGGCGCAAAGCAGAGCGCGCCACGCTTCCAGGGCACCGGAAATGCGTGCGGAGCAGCGTCGTTGTTGACGATGGGTATGTTCTCGGAATCCCCGAACCTGCTGAAAATCCAGGTGGAAGAATCGCTTGATATCAAGATAGATGACAGGCTGTCGAGCGTCTGTGTGTTTTTGATATTGTAGATATTTGCTTCGCCATCGCGGTAGATGACAACGGACGCTTTGCCGACATAGTCCATCAAATTTGGGGATGTCGTTTTATAAGGAATCCGGTAAAATTCGTAGGCGAGGCTCTTTAGATCCGGCTTCATTTCTTGGTTGGTGCGGAATCTGGCGTTGGCCCATTGCGACTGGTCATCGTTAATCCAGTAAGTCTCGGGAATGGCGGATGTGCGGTTTCCGGAGAACGAAAGACGGATGGAATAGTCGTGGAAAATGCTGTCGGCGTCGAGCTTGAGTTCTTTTAGCGCATTTTGGATTTGGTATTCAAAATTCTTGTTCGGATTCTTGGAATAGTTTTCCCAAATGGACTTGTCTAGGCTGCTTGAAACTTTTTTGTACAGATAAATGAGAAGTGTCGATGCTCCGTAATTCTTGAATTTGCTAGAGAGCGGAGTGCCCATGCTTTCGTGCAAGGATGGAATATAGCGGAAATAGTCGTCGATGTCTGGATTGGTGATTTCTTCGAATCCGGTGGCTGATGCTTCGAACCAAAATGTGGCGTTTATGTAGTAGCTGATGTAAGTGAGCTGTATGGCGTGATAGAATTCATGGAAGGCGGTGACGCGGAGGCCTTTGACCCATTCCGTGGAGTATTCGAAATCGTGCGAGATGTTGCGGATGGCGTGAGATGGCTTTGAGTAGGTGCAAGTGTCCCCGTGTACAAAAATGGTGTCCTGGTTGGACGTGTAATCGCAAGTGACGTTGAAGTCGTTTTCCATGAAAATTTGCGAAGTTCCATTGTCGTCAGACGGGTAGGTCAGCCCGAAATTCTCGCCACATCCTCCCAAGAGGTTGTTCCTGATCTGGTTGAGTTCGATGATTTCGATGGGGTACAGGCCGCTCTTGACCTTTTGCTGATAGTGGTGCGTGGTGCTTGGGCCTATGGGCTTATGCATCTTGTGCTTGTTGATATAAAAGTTCCAGGCGGCTTCCATGATGGAGGCTGTGCTGTCGGCGAATTCCTTTGTCGTGGCGTGCGGGCCTGTCAGCACATAGTTGATTTGAAAATGCGGTGTTTCAATGGTGTAGACGGAATCGTAAAAGTCTTCGGCGCGGCATTTTTCGATGTCTTCATCAGCATCTTTTTGAATGTACGTTTGTGCTTGATACGACGATTGCTTGCGCTTGTTGATGAGGCTTTCGAATAGCTTTATGGTTCCGCATTCGCGCTCGTAGGCGAATGCAGTTGTAGTTGCAAAAATGGCGAAAACAGAGGCAAGAACAATCTTGATGAACGGATTGTGGGTAAAAAATCCTTGGCGCATTTTTACAGAACTCCGGCTTCTTTGAGAACTTGTCTTGCTTTCGTCTTGATTTCGTCGGAAACGGTCAGCGTCTTTTGATGGTGCGGCTTGATGCGGGCATCGACGATCAACGGGGCGCTGCATTTCCAGTGCTTGTCGTAAACGGATTCCTTGATGCCGTAAATGTCTTGTGCGGGATCGGACCGCGTGAAGGTTAGCCAGAGAAAGTCGCTTAAAATGTTGCTCGTGTCGAGGGAGCCTTCGTCGATGATGGAAACCCACGGGTAGTTTTCGTGGAACTCCCAGCAGGCAAGGCTAGCCTTGATGTCGGCGAAGTTCGCCTGCTTTTCGAAAGACGGGCCTTCGATTAGCAATACGCCTGGCATGACGATGGTGGCACGCTTGAATCCTTCCGGAAGCGTGAGTGATTTCAGGTCGTCCGGATTGTTGTGAAGTTTGCGAATCTTTGCTCCGGCGGCTGCGATGACGACCTTTGAACCGTGATTGAGGCTTGTGCCGGTGTAGTCGAGCGTGTCGATGGTCGTTGCGGTCTGGAAATGCAAATCGCGGTCAAAGTGGACTCGTTCCAGAACGTGAGCGAAGAATGCGGGAACATCGTTTACATCGAGGCCTGCGTCATCTTCTTTTGCCGCAATCAGCAGGTACTTGCTGAGGCTTGCCTGGTTGAATCCAAGCAGTGCGTTTGCCGTCTTTAAAAGTTCCATTGGCTCGCGTTCTTCGGAGCGGGCGTACGGCCGGAATGATTCGGAACCCAGCGCTAGACAAAGCGGGTGGACGCCAGCGTCATCAACGGCGTGGATCCCGTGGACGCCAGGAAGCGAGGCGGGAACCATTGGGTGCGTGATTTCGTGGATGTACTTGCCGAAGAGCGTGTCTTCTTGGGGCGGGCGTCCGACGACCGTGAACGGGAAAATGGCGTTCTTTTTGCAAAGCACTTTGTGGACTCTCATACAAGGAAAATCGTGTTTGCCGGAATAATAACCGATGTGGTCCCCAAATGGACCTTCGGGTTTTAAACCGGGTTCGAGTTCTCCTAAAATACAAAAGTCGGCATCGCTAGAGACAAGGTAACCGTCATGTTCAAAGTAACGGAAACGGCGGTTGCCGAGCATCCCCGCAAATAAAAGTTCCGAGAGGTTCTCGGGCATGGGCATCACGGCGGCAAACGTGTGCGAAGGCGGTCCGCCAATGAAAACGCTCACCTTGAGCGGTCGACCTTCTTCGATGGCCTTTTGATGGTGCTTGGCTATGTCGCGCTTGATCTGGTAATGCAGGCCGCATTCTTCGTTCGGGATGTATTCGTTTCCGGAAATCTGGATACGGTACATGCCCACGTTGGTCTGCATAATGTTTGCGTTCTCGCTTGGGCGCGTGGCGACTTGCGGAAGCGTGATGAATGCCCCGCCGTCTTTAGGCCAGCAGACGAGCTGCGGCAGGTCTTCTAGACGGCATTCTTCAAAATCCTTGATGCTTCCCGAACGCATCGGGAGTGACGATAAGCCGGCCCCGGCCGCCTTGAACAGGCTGCCTGGATGCTTGAACGCCTGCTTGAAAAACTCGACCGGATTGGCCTTGAAGTTTACGGCTGCCCTCGTCTGCTCGAATCCGTCGCGGAATATGAAGTTGAAGCGTTCGTCAGTGCCGAAAATGTTGCAGGCGGCGCGGAATTTGCTGCCTTTGACTTTTTCGAACAGCAGCGCGGGGCCGTGTTGCCGGAACGTTTCCCTTGCTATTTCGGCCATTTCTAAGTAAGGATCGACCTCGGCGTGGATACGCTTGAGCATTCCCGCCTTTTCTAAATCCAGCAGGGCCTGTTCGAGGGACGTGTACATAATTTTATCCGGCGGTTGCGGACTGGTTCAAGGCTTCGAACGCCTGAGTCTTTTTCTTTGCTTCTACAAATGCGATTTGTTCACGGGCCATGGCTCGTGCCGGGATTGCGTAAACCATACGGGCGCTTGCCATGACGATCGAGAAGGTGTCTTCTGCGAAGTCCTTGCAGCCCTGGAAAGTCATGTCGTCAATGCAGGTCGTGATGCCGTTTTCGGAGTTGAACTTGTGCTTTGCGGTAAAGCCACGGAACGGGCCTTCGCCAAGACGCACGGCAATCTCGAATTCACGGTTAGAATCACTTGTATTGACCGCTCCGATAATGCCAGTCCAGCTCACCTTGCGGAAGCCGGCGACAATCGTGTAGCGAATAAATTCGCCAGATTCAATCGTTTTGGGCAACGTGTAGTATAGAACGGCGTTTACACCCACAGTTAGAGTCATTGGTGCATAGCGCATAATGTCGAGCGTGTCTGCCAGGGAGCCGTTTTGCCACGAAGTTTGACTGAATTGAACCATGTCCTAAAATGTAGTAAAATTTTTTGTTTTTATGTCCCGTTGTATTTTTTCTATATTCGTTGTTGTTATTAATTCATAAAAAATGTGCAAAGTATAGCAGAACAATGGAAAATTTAGAGTCCGATAGCAAGTTTTTGAAAAAGGCGTTGATCGTGAACGTGGTGGGGACGATTCTCAAGGTTTGTGGTCCTCTCCTCACGTTTGTCATGGCTCGTGTCTTTGGAGCCGCTGAATTCGGTATGTTCGTCTCTTCTCAGACTTTGTTGTTGACGATTGCCCATTCTGCGCCCCTCGGTCTAGATAAAGGTCTGTATTGGTACCTTCCTCAGAACAAGTTAAAGGGGAGGGCTCCCTACGACGGTATCATGGAGTCCTTCTGGATTTCGGCGGCGATTGCGCTGCTCTGTACGGCCGTCATCTTTGTAGGTTCGTTTACGCCGCACATTTCCAAGGAACTGCCTTGGTATGGCTTCTCGATCTTGTTCTTTGCGGGGACGTACGTGTTCAGTACGGCTTCCGAAGGCAATAGAAGGCCACAGAATGCGGTGTTTGTCGATTCGTTCTTGACTGTTTCTTTGGCTCCGGCGGTATCCATAGCCCTTTTCTACTTGGATGTTCCGCATGCGCTGCCTTTGGGCTTGCTCGTGGGGCAGGTGGTTGGCTTCTTTATCCACTTTGTGCTGGTGCGCCGCCAGTTCCCCGATATGCCCTTGAAGCCGCACAAGCTTGTGACCCGCCAGCTGTTGCTTTATTCATTGCCGCTTGGTTTTGGCGAGTTCGTGACGTCGTTCTTGCTGCGTTCCAGCTTGTGGATGGTTATGCTGTTCCTCGGTCCGGAAAAGGCGGGTGCTTACGGTATCATGGTGACCATTTCCAATGCGCTCCAGACGATCCGTGTCGGGTTTACCCCAATCCTTACGCCTGTCGTTGCGGGTATGAACAACGACCGCTTGCATACGGACTTGAAACCGGTATATAGCTACTGCGTTTTCATGGTGACATTCATCCAGCTGATCATCGGGTTCTTTATCGTGTTGTTCCCCGACCTGATTCTCAGTATTGCCGGTAAGGAATTCGTGGTGCAGCCGGAAACGCTTGGCGTTTTGCTCCTGGTTCATTTGGTGGCCGGTTTTGGCGGTATGTCCATCGTGGTCATCAACGGTATGGGCAAGAGTCTTTATTCCCTGAAGATGAACCTGGTCTCCTTGGCGGTGACCTTGATTTGCGGATACTTCTTGATTCCTGCTTTCGAGTTGGTGGGCGCCGCTCTTGCGATGCTCTGCCATAATCTTGTCGCCATCATCTGCAATAACATTTACTTGCTCAGGAGAGGCCTGTGGCCCTATTCTTCGAAGCTTATCACCCAGGTGTTCTGGATTTTGGGCCTGGTGGTCTTTTATATCGTGCTGAATATGAACATTTTCACGTTGTCCATGGTCGAGAAAATTGTAGTTTATGTAGTGATTCTGGTATTGCTTGGTCTTTACGGAATACTGCAAAAAGGACGCCTTGAACGTGATAGGCAAAAAAGAAAAGAAGGAATTTGAAAAATGGACAATCACGAAAACAAGAAGTATAAAGTCGGTTACACCTGCGGTGTGTTTGATTTGTTCCATGTCGGTCACTTGATTCTACTGGAACGTTGCAAGGCCATGTGCGACAAGCTGATCGTCGGCGTTTGCGATGACAATTACGTCAGGAATATCAAGCACAAGGAACCGGTGTTTTCCGAAAACGACAGAGTCCGCATATTGAAGGCGCTCAAGGTTGTGGATGACGCCCAGCTGGTGACCATCGAAGAAACCGATGACAAGATGCTTGCCTTGGAAAAGTTCCATTTTGACGTTTTGTTCTCTGGTGACGACTGGAAGGGTTCCGAAAGATACAACCAGACCGAAAAACAGTTTGCGAAGGTGGGTGTTGCCATCGAATACTTGCCCTATACCAAAGGAATTTCTACGAGCCAGCTCAAGGAATCCATTAAAAAGTGATATTGTGGTTGTTCTGGGTAAACCATAGGGGAAATGATTTTGAAAAAGATTGATCAACAAGAATGCAAACGAATTGAATTGCAAATTTTGGATGAAGTTGTAAGGATCTGCAAGGAAAACAATTTCCAGTATTCCCTTGCTTACGGTTCCTTGATCGGTGCCGTGCGCCATAAGGGCTATATCCCTTGGGATGACGATATCGATATTTATGTTTACCGCAAGGACTATGACAAGCTGATCGCTCTTTTGAAGGATAGCGGTTACAAGAAGGCGGATTGGGTCTCGGTCATTGATGATACCTGCGACGGATACTATTATACGTTTGCCAAGGTAGTCGATAACAGGACTGAGGTCAAGATGGACCGCCATGTCGGAAACCATGGTCTCTGGGTCGATATTTTCCCGTTGGATAATATGCCTAATTCCGAATTCGGGGCTAAAGCGTTTATTTTGTTCTGTAGCTTTTTGCGCGTGATCGCCCTCGCTATGGACACCAACTTCTCGTCGAACACGCTCAGCTTTGGAACGCTCCTTTACAAGCGTTTCTTTAATGCCTTGGCGACGGTCATCGGAAAGAAGCGGATTTGCCGTTTCATGGAGTGGGTTTTCCACCGTTACGAAAATACGGAAACGAATAACGTGGCGAACTTGTTCACGAATATGATGTACAAGGGGATTCTCAAAAAGGATAAGCTCTTGCCTTTGATGGTGTTCCCGTTCGAAGACCGTGAATATACGGGCTTTGCCAATTACGATTACTATTTGTCCCGGCTGTACGGGAATTATATGCAGCTCCCTCCCGAAGAAAAGCGCATCACGCATAATTTTGACGCTTGGTGGAAAGAGTAAAAGGATTTTTGTATGACCAAGTATCTTTTTGTGTTGACGAGTTCCCCGAAGGATTTTTTCTGCGAGCAGACGCTCGTGGCGATTGCCTCGTTGCGTGTCCATAACCCGAATGCGTTCGTGACGCTTTTGACGGACGACAAGACGGCGGCGACGCTTACGGGTTCGCGTGCGGCTTTGAAGGATGCCGTCGATGAACTCAAGGTCTTGACGCTTGATGAAAAGTTCACGCCGATGCTTCGTTCCCGTTACCTCAAGACGGTGATGCGCAACGTGGTCGATGGCGACTTTTTGTACATGGATTCGGACATCGCGATTGTCGATGATTTGACGATCCCGGACGAATGGCGCGGTGGCATTTATGCCGTGCTGGACTTCCACACGAATCTTTCGAAGGCCATCAATCGCAAGAAGGTCTTGAACAACGCAAAGATGATGGGCTTTTCGCCGATCCTGAACGACGAAATTTTCAACGGTGGCGTGATGTTTGCTGCCGATACGCCGGAAGCCCGCGAGTTCTTCAAGACTTGGCACGAACTGTGGCTTTATTGCGTTTCGAAGAACTTCCCGTACGATATGGCTTCGCTTGCCGAAACCAATTACAAGTTCGGGTACATCACGAAGAAGATGGACGGCGGATGGAACTGCCAGCTTGCTTATGGCAACCGCTTCTTGCCGACGGCGAAGGTGCTGCACTTCTTCGGTTCGCGCATTATCGATACGCGTGGCCGCAAGGTGCCGGAATCGATGAACATCTTTTTGCCGAAGATTTTGCGCAAGGATTTTTATACGAACTTGAAGAACATCCCCGTGACGGTGAACGCGGACAAGTCCATTCACATCAACGAGTATTACGATGACGTGATTGCGCATGCGAAGGATGCGTTCATGTACCAGACGAACAAGGTCGGGGCGGCGGGTGCCTACATCATCCGCTCTTATGCGTTTGCGAAATCGCTTGCCTGGCTTTACAAGAAAATGCCATTCCTCGTAAAGCCTCTGGAAATTTTGGGCAAGCTTTTCTAACGTCCTTGTCGGAACTGTTTCCCCGGGATTACGGGGGAAATAAAAAGGTGATCCCGCCCCGGAATAAATCCGGGGTGACAAAGAGGCCGGGATGACAAGATCGTGACTGCGAAACTTTCTACAGTTTCATCACGCGCTTCATTTCGAGGTTTTCGTAGCCTTCGGGGCAATGCGTCGAGAGGTAAACGGTCGGGTTGTTGGCGACAAATTCGCGGACTCGGTCGAGCGTTTCGCGGGCGGCTGCAATGTCTTCGAAGACGATGCTTAACTTGTTTGCTTTGAGGGCGGCATCGGTGTAGGTTACGTCACCGTGCATCATGTAGAAAAGTCCGTCGTTCTCTGCGACGACGATGCTATTGCCTTTGGTGTGTCCCTTTGCTTCAATGAAATAGATTCCTTCTGCGATCTTTTCGCTTTTCGGGAAGTTGTGGTAAGGCCCGTCCTTGTAGGTGCAACGCACGATGTTTGCACCTTCGAGCTTCATGGCGTCGGCATCTTCGGGCGAGACGAATACCTTTGCATTCGGAAAGTACTGGATGGCTGCCGAATGGTCCGGATGCTTGTGCGTGATGAGAATTTTGGTGACTTGCTCGGGCTTGTAACCGAGTTCCGCAAAAGCCTGGGTGTAGTCCTTTAGCTTTTCGCCCATGTAAAGTGGTGCGCCGAGTTTCTTTTCGGGTGCAGCAAAGTCGTTGACGAATCCCGTATCGACAAGAATGACTTCGCTCCCGGTGTCGATGAGAAAGTTTTGCAGACTGCTGCGGTAGATGATCTGCTCGTCGAACTTGTCCTTGCCTTCTTCACCGCCAAAGGCAAACGCCTGGTTCATGAAACCATGGTCAAACATGCGTACGGCTTTTATTTCCATATGCTTCCCCTTCTGAATGTGTATGCTTTTATACCAATATATACACAAAAGGATCTAAATCAAAATGGGGCTTTGTTCCAATTTGGGGCGTAAGCAAAAAATATGGCCGTTTGCATACCTGCCTGGCGGTTGAAATAAAATTTTTTCAGGTTTAGTCTTTGCAGATGGCGCAAGATTTCTATTTTTGTGCGTGGAAAATCCTTTTTCTATCCAGGAGTCTTATATGGGCGGCTTTTGTGGTGTTATTTCCAAAGAAGACTGCGTTTGCGATCTCTTTTACGGAACCGACTACCATTCTCACCTTGGCACTCACCGCGGCGGTATGGCTGTTTTGAAATCAGATGGAGTTTTCCATCGCTCGATTCACAACATTCAGAACACTCCGTTCCGCAGTAAGTTCGAGCATGATCTTTCACATTTTTCCGGCAAGGTTGGCTTAGGCGTCATTTCTGACACGGACCCGCAGCCGCTCGTCATGACCTCCAAACTGGGTACGTTCGCGATTGTGACTGTTGGTCTCATCACGAACATTGAAGATATCAAGAACGAACTTTTCCGCAATAACTGCATGCAGCTCCAGTTCTCGACGACTAGCGGCATGGTCGGACCGACCGAAGTGGTGTCGGCCCTTATTGCTACTCAGGATTCCATTATCGACGGTCTCAAGTATGTCCAGGAAAAGGTGAAGGGCAGCTGCTCCGTGCTGATCATGGATAGCAAGGGTCGCTTCTACGCTAGCCGCGACAAGTGGGGCCGTACGGCGATCATCCTCGGCAAGAAGGATGGTGCCATGATCGCCTTGCAAGAAAGCTGCGCTCTGCCGAACCTCGGTTACGAATACGTTCGCGATCTTGGTCCGGGTGAAGTCGTCGAACTCACTCCGGATGGCGAAACGACGCTCGTCGAAGCCCGTAAGAAGATGGCCATTTGTTCGTTCCTCTGGGTGTATTACGGTTACCCGGCCTCCAGTTACGAAGGACGTAACGTGGAAATGACCCGTTACCGTTGCGGTTCCGCACTTGCCAAGCGCACCCCGACCGAAGCCGATGCCGCTTGCGGTATTCCGGACTCCGGTACGTCTCATGCTTTGGGTTATGCTCACGAAGCCGGCATCAAGTTTGCACGTCCGTTCGTGAAGTACACGCCGACTTGGGCACGTTCGTTTATGCCGCAGGATCAGCGCCAGCGCGAACACGTCGCCTCGATGAAGCTCATCCCGATTCCGGGACTCATCAAGGACCGTCGCCTTGTCTTCTGCGATGACTCCATCGTTCGCGGAACTCAGCTCGGTAAGCAGGCTGCAAAACTTTATTCGATGGGCTGCAAGGAAACGCACATGCGTATCGCTTGCCCGCCGCTCGTTTATCCGTGCAAGTTCATTAATTTCTCCCGCTCCAAAAATGAATACGACCTCATCACGCGTCGTTACATTCGCGACCAGGAAGGTGAAAACGCCGATCTCGACAAGTACACCGATCCGAATGGCCAGCCGTACAAGGACATGGTCGAATACATCCGCAAGAAGCTGAACCTCACGTCGCTTGCGTTCCAGCGCATTGACGACTTGAT
>JBGVAT010000051.1:0-66654 GCA_045224895.1 Fibrobacter sp. | reverse complement strand
TTGTCATTGTCACAATCCTTTCCCTACATTATAGTAAGGTTTTGAGTTGTTGGCTGTGGATTGTGACACAGTTTATTTTACAGCCTCAGTTTTTGCGCTCTCTCGCCTTGCATACTTTTGTCGCGATATTCGCCTTGATCAGTTGTCCCCTGATTGCAGCCCCGGCTCACATCGTCACCCCGGACTAGTTCCGGGGTCGCCTATTTCCATCGCAAAAATCGCCGGGTCTTCCATCACCCCTTCGCCTAGGGATTTAGCCCCTAAAACCCAGACAAGGCGAGTGTTGCGGCAACCAGTAATTATTTTTTTAACAGGCCAATGATATCGCCCGTAATTATGTTTGTAGTTCGAATTGCATAATTCGAATGGGGGGTAGGCGCACTACGGATGTCATCCAATCCCGTACAATTATAGACAGAAACAGGTGTTTTTACATGAGTATCCCAAATACGTCCCTCAATTGTTTTGGAACGTTCAATAAGGTAACCATTCTTGGCATAGCAGTTTTGGAAAACGGAATTTTTTACAGATACTGCATATTCCTTTTTGCAATCAAATAATGTTTTTATCAACAAGCCTTTTTCTAGAGAAATTCCATCAAAAATACAATGATCTAGGCAGCTGCCTTCTTCTAAATAAAAAACTCCATTATAAAAGAAATCATCTTCGACTGATGAATCACTGATGTTAAAAAATTCACAATAATTGAATTCAGCCTTAGTATAATTTGCAATCACATCCGTAATATCTACAAACAGACAGTAATAGAATTCCTGTGAAGCTGAGTTCGGACAAATGTATGAACACTTTTCAAAGATACAGTTATCAAGGTATAGACCTTTATAGCCATTTAAAACTTCCTGACAGTTAATGAACTTTGAATTTAAAACAGTCTTATTCTGTCGATCACCTTCATAGATTGATAAGTCAAGCACACTTCTTAAATTACAAAACTCACAATTTTTCACACTTATTGTATCACAAGTTCCCGAAAACAAGGTTTTTCTGATTTTTTCATCAATCTCACCTAACCGCTCAAAACGGCAATTTTCTACAATACACTTTCCCCATCCGCAAGAAAAAATCCAATAACCTTTCGATTTATCTACAAAGGGAGCAACGTCTGCATTCCACAAGCATGAACAGTCACGTATAAAAAAATCGCCAGAGCAATTTACGACATCCTGAATGCAATTTTCAAAAGAGCAATGGTCAAATGAAATTTTCCCACTACTAGTACTCAAAAATTTCGCACAATCTTTTAAACAGGAATTTTTTACAGAGGCGTTCAAAGAAGGACGATATCCAATATGATCAGATACAATAAAGTAATTTTCAGCATTCCCTTTGCAAATAATTCGGCAATTTTCGATAACAACGCCAGCTCCATCCGCAAAAGCTATATTAAATCCACCCGCAATTTCGTTATAGTAAATAATACAATTCTTAAATTCTATCGAGCCTTCACACTTCACAAAGGACTTTACATGGATTTCGCTGTTTTCGTAATATTTTACTTCACCAGGGAGGATGCGTAAAATATGGTCAATATCTATGCGTTGTTTCGGTTCATAAGACGGACCTATTTCAGGCGGTTCCAAACCACCCTTTTTTACTGAAGGGTCATCTAATTCAACATCAAAAATTTCCCCGACATCCTCAACTTCATCAACTTGATACCTATACAGCAAGCCATCAACGCCATTCAACCGCATAACATTTTCAATCTGTTCCTTAATGGATTTAATAGTCTTTCCACCAAGATCAAATTCACAAACAACATCTTCATCAATATCATTAAATGAATGCGATTTCAAATACATATACTGCATACATGTCGCCAACATTTTCTTCCTGGCGGATTCCTCAACAGTTGCCAAAGCGCCAAACGGATCTTTTATTTGAGCTGATTCACCAATATAGCGTTGGACGACGCTTGCAAAATCCTGTTGGTCTTGAGAAGGGGTCCCTACCATCTCCGCGATTTTAAAAAGACATGCGCTCAAAATACACTTTTCGCGACTTGACAAGGTACTAATATCGGTATCTTTCTTGACATCAAGACTCACATTTTCAAGGGTCTTTATCTTTTTCAACAACACTAAATCATGTTGTGAAAGTTTTTCAATATCCTGTTTTGCTGAGTACACTAATTTGGAAACTTCGGCGCTAGACTCAGCCAATCGAATCAATATTTCTATCAAAATGTTCTGTGCTTGCGCCAAGGAACTAATTTGATTTGCCAAATGAATTTCCCTGTTATTGGAAAGCGTCACCATATCAAAGAGTCGCTTGTACCAAGGATAATTCTTGATGGTTTCAAAATCTTTTTCTGAGGCAGTTGTCAACGACTTCAACGCGCTGGCCAAGTCATTAATCAATGTTCCATCAACTTGTATTCCATCTTTTAGGCAAGCTTGCTGATTCATATCACCATTCCTTTATTTTTTCAAATTCGTCAAAGTTTCGGTCTATTTTCTTCTGAAGAGCCTTACTCTTTTGAATATTTTTTCGAACAACCATATCGGCGCGGCTTACACGTTCAACACATTCGGCCAAGTTCATTACAGTGCCGTAAACATAGCCAGAGGAATCAAGGATCGCACCAAATGCGCCTTTTCCAAAGATTTCGTCCAGCACATTTTTGCAGGTCGTACCCACATAAATTCCGACAGCCACACCCGCAATAAAGCCTAGGGCACCCGGCGGGAAATACAAAGATAAGCCAGCCATAGCGCCACCAACCAAAGCCCCATTTACACAATCCTCAGAAACATCCCTAAACGCTTCCTGCTTTGAGATTTCACCATTTCTGTAGCGAACATAGTTGGTTATCGAAGAAACTGTCAAAGACACCACGGCACCGATAACGGCACCCTTAGTTACATTTTCCATGAGCTGCTGAGCCGTCACAGAAGTGCTAGCAGCTCCACTTTCAATTTTCGCCTTAAGCCTAGAATTAGATTGCCGGATACTTGCAGAAGAGTTCAATTCCTCTACACTTGATTCTATGCCCGCCTGCTTGGTTGCATTTTCCATACCCGCCGGAGCGCAGATTACATCGTCGCTAGCAAGAGTCCCCTTGGACAGAGCTTCTTTGATGTCAGCAATGGCTGTAGAAGATTTTTTTATTGGATTTATTGAACTTTTAATCGTTGTTTGACTAACTGTTTTTCCAGTAAACCTATTGACAGTAATTCCATCAACGCCCGGTGCATTGTTGCTCAGCAAAGAACTTTTTTCATACAGAGAACTGAGACTGCCCTGTTTTTCAAGAAGCCAATCGACTTCCTGACTATAACCCGTTAGCTTCGAAGTAAAACTAGTCATAGCCTTCGGCGTATTAGCGGCATTTGCCGTTACTTCTTTTAAATATTCGGCAGCCCTTTCCGGAGTCTGGAATACCTGCAGCTTTTTGAAAGGTTCTTCACTAAGGCGTTTAAAGACCTGAATATCCCTAGCAACCTGGTTGGTCCCTTCAAATGAAAGATTTGTGCCCAGCACCCCATTGACCTGTTTCGCAACGGAATCCAACGCCTGAGTTGTGATAAGACGATGCTGCCCTGCAATAACCGTAAAATTCGCAGCCTCCGAAAGCAATTCCGGACGAGCCTTCAACTGGGAAGCAATAAAAGGACAAAGTTCATCAGATTGATGATGGCATTTACAGCGGTTACAGTACCAAATCACATTCAAATCCTCTACCTGCAATAATGCAAATATAATCAAAATCAAATAAAGCTCTACGCCTTATACCGAGTTCTTTTCTCAGCAATGCAAAGTTTCCTTTGTTTAGAGCGTTTTCTGAATTTCACTTTAGGGACGAGAGTCATTTTGATAACTACGAAAATTTAACAGCAGTCCGAACCGCAGAGGAAACAATGCAATTGGTGATTTTGCAAAAAAGCTAGAAGAAAAAGATGCTGAAATTAAACGGCTCAAGGAACTTATTCTGCGTTGCCCTAAATGTGGCGCAAAAATGCGTTATCCATTTGATCTAGTTCTTAATCTAATTCATCTCTCTTGACGGTCGTTGTAACCTCCAGCGTATCGGCTTTGCCGTACGGAGTCTTGTATACCAATTTCCAGATGAACGAGCTATCCTTCAAAGACAAAACGTCCATCGCATAAAAATGAGATTCTGGAAGTGCAGGCATATTCGTGTATTTAGGATTTCCGCAATAAGTTGGGTAATTTTCACAATAACATTTATAGTGCGGAATCGCACGCCCTGACGACTCAGGACAAGATATAGAAACAGAATGTATTGTCGGCGCCGTTTTGAGATTCGAGCTTAAAGAATCTTTGCGTTCATTTTTTGCTTTTGACTTTGCAGATTTTTGTAGATCCTTTTTCTTTCCTGTCTCGTAAAAAAACACGCCGTTAGGCAAATCAACAGCCGTCAACTCATAAGAAGACGAGAACCTTTTTGAATGAGAACAAGGGAAAGTTTCCTTGACCGAGGCAAATTGTTTTTTAAAATAAGCGGTGTCAAATTTTGCATATACTGGACGAGGGATATAACTCGTTTTCTTAAACAGACCAAAATTCAAATTTATGTAGGCCGTATCTTGATACGTATTTGAGTCCGGTCTATATTTTTGCGAAAGCGGATAGCCTCTTAATTTGTCGTCAGGACACAGTTTCGCATGACAGTGAAATTCATCCCCACGCATCTCGCAGTTAGAGGCCCGCCATACAGAAATTTCGCCCTTATGATCTTTAATGCGATAATACACCAAGGCATTTTCAGGAATACGATTGTTATAGTACAGAAAGAAAAGTATTCCTGCAGTCAAAACAAGCAAAATAGGCAATGCAATTTTCAAAACAAACTTAAGCTTCATATGGCATAACATACAAAAAAATCCCCGAACGAGTCGGGGACAAGGAGTCTACACTCAGGAATGATATGGTCGGTGTTACTTGACCTGTACCATCTTTCCGTAGTAAGCACCACGGGCCTTATTGGAGCCGTCCATTCTGCAACCCTTGAGGTTGTAGTTGCGTTCCATCTTGAGATTGCTGATACGAGTCATCTGAGCGCCCAGAGCATCCGGGATTTCAGGGCCCTTGTTGCTGCTAGCAATCGTAGCCTTGTAGAGCTTGCAATCTTCGAACAGATTGATCGTATCGCCATCGTTATAGGTAACGCCATTGAATTCGGTTTCAGAAATCGTCTTTTCTTCGATTTCCGGCTTCGGCTTCCAGATCTTGAACGTACCGCTCAAGTGGAGCATTGCCAAGTAGTGGACCAAGCCATCATAGTAACGGTACTGACCGGTCATAAACTGGCCGTCCCAAGCCATCTGCAAATTCTTCTTGACGGCATCATTGTACTTCGGGTTGTTCATCAAGGCCATAGCAGCGACTGCGTTTGCACCGGTTTCGCCAAGCGTGTACTGTTCCTGCGGATTGGAGCCGTCCCAGTTGAAACGTGCGTGCTTATAGCCATCCTGTTCGAAGAAGTCGATGATGCGGCGAGCCATTTCTTCTTGACGTGCGGAATCGGCACCAAACAGGTAGTAGTCCATACCAAAGTTCATGGCGCAGCGCATAGCATCGTACATATACTTTTCTGCATTGCCGTTGTAGCTTACGCCGTGCGGAGTACCGTCGAAGTTGTTGTAGTCAGAGAACAGGCCGGACTTCGTATTAGAAGATTTGTACAAGTGATCGCGCGTAGCCTTTGCAGCCTTGCTCCACTTGTCCTGATTGGAAGTGGACCAGCGAGCGAAAAGGTCAACGTATGCCGGCAAGTCATAAGACGGGTCGGAGAAGTTGTTCTCGTTACCCTGCGGCTGGAAAGTGATCACATAATGTTGCGGGTTGAAAAGGCTATGCTGGCCGTTGTCCCACATCTTCTTCAAGATGTACTGGGCATCTTCCATATACTGGTTGTCGTTCCAGCGGTTTGCAGCAAAGAGGAGCGACATCATAAAGTACATTTCACCGTCCGGTGCGCAGTTGTCGTCACCACCAGAACCACTTTCGTTACGCTGCCAAGCAAAGTAGCCATCCCAGCCACCGCTCTTGTGCCACATATGGTTCTTGGCCCAGTTCCAAAGCTTGTCGAATTCTTCTTTGTGGCCGGTCTGCACGGCAATCATCATACCGTAAGACATACCTTCGGAACGAACGTCGTTGTTGTTGATGTCCTTGATGTAGGCTTCGTTGCCCTTGTCGAAATAGACCTTAGAATTGTTATCACCCTTAAAGTAGTGATTCCAAAGATCATCCATCTTTTTCTGGATTTCTTCGTCAGTCTTGCCCAAAACCTTTTTGAATGGGCTTTCGTAATTACCAGTGTAGTAAGCGCCGGAATAATTCTTTTCTTTATCGCAGTCCGGGCCAAAGTAGGCACCGTTTTCGTCAAAGAAGCTAGAGGCTGCGTAGGTATTATTCTGAGCCATAGAAGCTGTAGCGGCAAATGCGCTCAGAGTCATGGCAGTCATAAAAGAGGAGAGTTTTATTTTTTTCATATCCCAAAAATAGACAGGCGTCAAGGGAAATGCAATAAAGTCAAAATATTTGCGTTGTTAATGATTAAACGCCCAAATTTCTCAAAAAACGGCAATTTTCAAAGAAAAAGTATCTTTTCATAAAATTTATTTACGTTTATAATAAACTAATTTTAAAGAAAAGTACCATTCATATTTCAATCGTTTCTTCATCGCCTTCAATAAAAGTTTTCAGCCGTTCCATCGTCCGTTCAAAATCATTCCTGATGGAACATTCCCAAATGGTCGCCACACGGTAACCCAGCAAAGACAGTTCCCAATTGATCTTGACATCACGAACAACATTATTCGTAAACTTATTGTTCCAAAATTCCAGATTGCTCTTGGGGTGACTCGTAAACTTACAGCCGTGCTGGTGCCAAAAGCAGCCGTTCACAAAAATCACCACGCCAAACTTGAGAATGAACAAGTCCGGAGACCCAGGCAAATCGTGGCGATGCAGCTTGTAGCGGAAGCCGTCTCTAAAAAGCGCCCGTCGCACCAAAATTTCTGGTTTTGTATCCTCGGAATGGATCGCCTGCATCATCTGCGAGCGATTCATCGGGGTACGTTTTTTACGACGGCGTTTCAAGAAAACCTCGAAGCAAACCCGCTCTTTTACGGTTCGCGGCCCAAGACAGCTTTGGCAAGCTGATCGGCGCATGATGTATTTTTGCCACCGCAGGTGTTGCCAAGCAACTTGGCGGCGATATCTTCGGCAGTTATGCCTTCGCAAAGTTTTGCGATTGCCTTGAGGTTTCCGTTGCAGCCACCCGTAAAGCGGATGTTGCGGATTTTGTCGCCATCACGCGTAAATTGAATCGTCGTGGCGCATGTGCCTTTAGTTTTAAAAGTTTCTTCCATTTCGTTACCTGCTTTTTATCCATCAATTTAGAACTTTTTACAGGCAGGCCATCTCAAAATCCATTTTTTCAAGTAGATTTAATGCTACAGGAAAACGGATTCAAGATGGACGCATCACTTCAATTATTGTCTAAGCACAGAAGTGCCATAATGGGCTTTGCCATATTATGGATTATGTTGTACCATTTCCCGGTTCCTACGGATCTTTTTCTGTTGGATTTTATCAAGTCTATCGGTTACGGCGGCGTTGACATATTCTTATTTCTATCGGGATTCGGGCTTTACTTTTCGATGTCCCGAAAAAATTTCATTTTAAAGAAATACTATAAGAGCCGATTTTTCCGCATCGTCCCTGAATTTTGGCTTGTGCTAGCTATCGTCTTTTTGATTCAAATGGACTTTAGCGCAAAGAATTTTAGCGCCTTATTTTTCAGAGCATCGACGATTGGCTATTGGATCGGGCGTCAAGACGAGACTTGGTTCATCTCTTGTATACTATTTTTGTACGCCATATTTCCGTTGTATTTTAAGTTATTCAAAAAATACGGAATCAAAGCCTCACTTGCATTTATCGGTGCGGGCCTCGGGCTCATTTTAATCTACGCCTTGATTTGCGTTTTTGCTTACAACAACAAGAACTTCGGAGGATTCACCATCCTCACTATTGCAAGGCTACCGATATTCTTCATCGGCGCGGTCTTTGGCCATTGGGCGAAAGACGGCTGCAATTTCGAATTCAACAAAAAACGAAAAATACTGGTATGGTCCGCAACAGCGGTCGCCACCGGCGCCCTCATTTTCTTTATGAACTTTATGCCCAGATCATTGCAGACCTGTTCCCTATCTTATTTACCCTACATGATCATCACACCCGTCTTGAGCATCGCATTGGCGTACTTTTTTGAAAAGTGGGATACGATCGGCAAGATATTTACGGTTATGGGGTTAATGTCTCTGGAACTCTACCTGTGCCATATTTACCTTTACAAGCTCTTCTATGTTTTTCTGGACTATCTCGACAAAAACTCCGCCTGCGTCATGATTCTCCTAATTTCGCTTTTCGCATCGTACCCGTTATATTTCGTCAATAAAAGGTTCTTGACGAAAAAGACGAACATTCGCATCAGACCCTAGCATCAAAGCCCCCTTTCAAAAGTTCCATAAATTTCTATCTTTGGCGATGTCAGTTCGAGACCCATCCTGACATTAAACAAAACTAGGAACCCCAATGAAAAACGCTTTGCTGATTTTATCCGGCGGTATGGACA
This sequence comes from Fibrobacter sp., assembly GCA_045224895.1. Classification (GTDB taxonomy): domain Bacteria; phylum Fibrobacterota; class Fibrobacteria; order Fibrobacterales; family Fibrobacteraceae; genus Fibrobacter. The sequence goes on along the minus strand of JBGVAT010000051.1, from coordinate 58,022 downwards.
GCGTGACCCTGCTCTATGACCGCGCCTCCGAAATCGCGCTCGCCGTTTCTTTTGACTACGGCAGCAATCACAACGACAAAGAAATTCCGTTTGCAAAACTCCACTGCCAAAAGCTTGGAATCCCGCACCTCACGATACCTCTGAAGTTCATACACGATTACTTCACGTCGTCGCTGCTCTCGGGTGCAGATGCGATTCCCGAAGGGAGCTACGCCACATCTAACATGAAGTCGACAGTAGTGCCATTCCGCAACGGCATCATGCTTTCTGTTGCCGCAGGACTTGCCGAAAGTAAGGGACTGACCAAGGTGATGATGGCGAACCACTTTGGCGACCACGAAGTTTACCCCGATTGCCGCAAGTCGTTTGTCGACCACATGTCAAACGCCATTGCCGCCGGGACTTACGCAGGCATCACCATCGACGCCCCCTACACCGAAATTTCCAAGGCGGACATCGCTCGTCGCGGCAAGGAACTCGGCATCGATTACAGCGAAACATGGTCTTGCTACAAAGGCGAAGAAATCCACTGCGGAAAGTGCGCCACCTGCATCGAACGCAAGGCAGCCCTCGCCGAAGCCGGCATCAACGACACCACCATTTACGGAGCGTAATTATGTACAGAGTCATCAAGCGAATGGAAATTTCTGGAGCCCACAAGCTCTCGCTCCCCTACGAAAGCAAGTGCCGAGGTCTGCACGGACACAACTGGATCATCACAGTTTTTTGTCAGTCCGAAACGCTCGACGAAAACGGCATGGTCGTAGACTTTTCCCGCATCAAGGAACTGGTTCACGGCAAGCTCGATCACCAATTCTTAAACGATGTGATTGATATGAATCCGACGGCAGAAAATATGGCCCGCTGGATTTGCGAACGCGTGCCGCACTGCTACAAAGTGCAGATTCAAGAAAGCGAAGGCAACATCGTCGAGTACGAAATTTAAAGTCGTCATCCGAAATTATGAAAGTCTCCGAAATTTTCAAGAGCATCGAAGGCGAAGGGATTCGTACGGGTCAGGCCGCCGTGTTCGTGCGGCTTCACGGATGCAACTTGCGCTGTAGCTATTGCGATTCCATGTACGCCGTCGAAGGCAACGACTTCAAGACGATGAGCGTCAATGAAGTTTTAGCAGCTGTAGAAGCTTACCGTGACGAATGCGGCGTAAAATGTGTAACGCTTACCGGCGGTGAACCGTTATTGCATTCCGGCGTCGAAGAATTGCTCACAAAGTTGAGCGAATCCGGATTTTTCGTCAACGTCGAAACAAACGGAACCGTTCCTTGCAAATGGCAGTTGCCGGGACTGTTCTACACGATGGACTGGAAATGCAAAAGCAGCGGAATGTCTTCGAAAATGAAGATGGAAAACATAGAAACGCTCGGCGCACAAGATGTGCTCAAGATCGTTGTCGGAAGCGTCGAAGACCTTGACGAAGCTGAAAAGGTTGTCGCAGAACTTTCGCAACTCAAATCATCACGCAACGGAAATGCAGCTGGGACTGCAACCGAGAAAGCGGCAACTTCTATGCCATGCATTTTCATCTCGCCCGTTTACGGAAAACTTTCTAACGAATACATCGTCAACTGGATGCTTGCAAGCAAAGTTATGACCGCCAACAACGCCCGATTCCAAGTGCAGTTGCACAAGATTGTCTGGAATCCGGATATGCGCGGGGTGTAATTTATATTAAATTTGAAAGTATGACGTTCAAGAGCATACTCAAATCATTCCTTGCCACAGTCACTATTTTGGTGGCTGCTTCCTGTTCAACACCAACAGTTTCCGACGAAGACAAATGCGAACTCGTTCTTATCCAATGTTGGGCATACGGTCCTCCTGACGAATGCGGAAACGCCACTTGCGCACCAGACAATAAAGACAGCATACTCCAAGCCTTAGACAGCATCTACCACGCAAACGTATACGAAGCCGTCCAAGAATCCGGCAAGTACACCACCCGCGATTCCGTTGCAGCATACTTGTGCAAGTTCGACAAGTTGCCTAGTAACTATGCAAGCAAGGACGAAGGTCAAAAGCTTTACGAATCGAAAACAGGCAAGACTTTCGAGAAGTGGAATTTTAATCCGTGGACAACTATCGGCGTAATGATTGGCGGCGACAAGTTCAACAACTACGCCTCAAACGCAAGCAATTACCACGCAACATTGCCAGAAGGTTCCTATCACGAAGCCGACGTTGATTACTCGGGCCAAAATCGAGGCACCAAACGACTCGTCTATCAAAGCGATTGCGTCATTTACTACACCGCTGATCATTACGAGAATTTCAGCAGACTCGAAATTCATTAAATTTTTAAAAATTGAGCCCTACCCCATTTTTGAGGAGCTTTTATGGTATTTGGCATCAAAAAAATTTTGTGCGGAACTGCGCTTGCACTTTCTGCAGCGCCAGTTTTGGCTGCACAGAACGTCATCGAAATTGACGACACGCATCCGGGCATCGTCATCAACAAGCAGAATATGATGGGAGCGGATCTTGCCATTTGGAATCCGCCCACGCGCTATTACGATATGACGCCCGCCCTCGTCGATGGCGGTTACACCATCTTCCGTTTCCCGAACGGAAGCTTGAGCAATGACTACCACTGGAACGGCGCAGGCAAATACGATAGCACCGGACTCTGGACGCCAAGCGAAGAAAGCTGGGCTCCGGGATTCCTCGGCGAAACGATTTACCGCGGCACCACCAAGGACAACTACGGATTTATCCGTCGCAGCCACCTCGCCGACAACAATATGAATACCATGTGGTGGGGCGAGATCTTGGATCCTAAGGATCCGCCTTGGGTCGTCATCGAATTCCCTGAAAAGAAGGACCTCGACTCCATTATTATCGACTGGGGCAATCTCCGCCCGAAATCTTTTGAACTCTCGTACTGGACCGAAGACTATGCCGATTATCCAGGCGTCCATCAGCACGCAGAAAATAAATTAAAGAGATGGGGCACGGTCAAGGTCACAGGCAGCCAGACCAAGTACAAGTTTCCGACAACGCGAGCCCGCTATGTCGCCGTAAAGTTCAAGACGACCGACCTTCCTTCAAAGGGTGTGCAAATCCGCGAAATGAAGCTCTATAGTGGCTCAGACGATTTGCTCGCCGGAAACGGCTACAAGTTCTTCGCCATGTCCACCCGCAACGGCGACACTCCGCGCACCGACTGGACAAACATCAAATGGCACTTCGAAGAATTCATGACGTACATCAACGGACTTCCGAAGCTCGTGAACGGTCAAAAAGCTCAAGCCGTCATTTGCGTGAACGCAGGCACGGGAACATCCAAGGAAGCCGCCGCTTGGGTGCGCTATGCCAACAAGGTTAAAAAGTACAACATCAAGCAATGGCAAATCGGTAACGAACTCGATGGCGAATGGGAAGAATCCGGTCCGCTTTCGGCAAGGCATTACGCCGCACGCTTTATCGAATACGCCCGCGCTATGAAGGCCGTCGATCCGAGCATCATCTTGCACGGACCGCTCTTCAGTACGCACAAGATGTTGCAAAAAGGCGCAGGCCTCAACGATGGCAAATACTGGATGGCCGAATTTCTGCGCATTGTCGGCGAAGCCGAAAAGGCCGATGGCAAGCGCTACCTCGACGTTGTCGACTTGCACACCTATCCGTACTGGGTTCCTGAAAACCTGAATGCAAAGGACATGCTCAAGGCAAGCCTTGATGTTGCCCAGAACGCCGATACGCTCAACGCCTGGATGAACAAGTACCTCGAAGGCAAGCGCCGCGTGTTCCTCTCGGAATTTAGCACATCAGTCCAAGGCTCACAAATCTGGATGGACTACCCGCAAGCCGCAGGTATGGCGAACATTTTCGCACAGTACGCAGTCCGCTTTGGCGACCGATTCCAAGCGCTCCCGTGGGATGCCTTCGGCAATGTCTTTGAAGGACCAGACCACACGTGGGGCACCATCAGCATGACGGCTCTCGTCAAGGAAGGTTCCTGGAACCGTTGGGCAAGCCTTGAACCCACCGCCGAATATTACGGTGTCTATATGACCTTCAAGCGATTCCTCGAAAGCGGTTACGCAGTCGTTCCCGTCAAGAGCACGACAGCAGCTATCACGCCTTACGCCATCTGCAAAGGCAACAGCTGCAACACGCTCCTCGTGAACATGACTGACGAAAAGCAGATTGTCCAAATTGACCGCAAGAGCGAAAAGAAAAAGCCGAACAACGCCCACATCGAAGTCGATGTCTTTGGAGCCGATCAGTTCAAGTGGATTGGCGATCAACGAAACGCTTATCCGTACCCGAAAATGGGTCCCAGCGGTCGCCGTATCGAAGGCAAGAACCGTGACATCGAAGTGCCTCCGTTCGGAACAGTCGTTGTTCGCATGAACCCCGCGCAGCAAAGCGCAAGCGCCCCCGAAGCACTCGCCATCGCGCTCGAAAAGAAGGTGATGACAGACGGCGATACCCTAGATCTCTTCGTGACAGCCGTTCAAGATGGCGGCGAACTTGCCGGAGCCGATGTTCAAATCGACAAGTGGGAAAAGAAGCCGCTCACCATCCACGCCACACCGGATGATGGCAAATGGAATTCGTCCATCGAAAGTTTCCACGTCAAAGTACCTGTCACGGATAAAGTCACCAAGGGCGCACAGGAACTCAAAATCACGGTCACCGGCAAGAACAAAAAGAAAGCGACATTCAAGGTTCCATTCCGCATCCGCGGCGCTTATCGCACCACAAGCGTTATGCAGAACTTCGACGGTAGCATTGATGACGTTCCTTGGTTCCCGGTCGTAAACGGCGATAACGCCACTGCAATGGACGCCAAAATCATCAAGGGCAATCCGCCTCTCGGTGGCTACGTCCGTCACGACTTCATCGTCGAGCAGCCGCCTAATCTCGGTTGGCCGAACTACTCCGGCGCATACTACAACGTTCCCGAAGAAATCAAAAAGTCCGTCGGTATCGTATTCGATTACTCCACGACGCACAACAACCCGCAGGGCTATCTCGAACTGCAGATTATGTCGAGCCAGGTCGAAGACTACGACGAATTTATGATCCGTCTCAAGAAAACTCGCGGCAACTGGGTCCGCGACACACTCATCTGGGAAAACATGAAGCAGGAAGGCTGGGGCAAGACCATTCCGCAACTCGATCCGACCAAGATCAAAAACTTTGCATTCCGCGCCCGCCATAGCGGCAAGGGATACATCAGCCTCGACAACATTTACCTGCTTGGCGAAGACGGCAAGGAAGTCCCGATGCCAAGAGGGCTTCGTAGACTAAGATAAGTGCCTGCAATTAGAACCGTGTAAGGCGATCCCGGCACAAGGCCGGGATGACAGCAAAAGAAAAAACGCCGCCCCATCGGGCGGCATTTTTCGTTAGTTTTTATGGATCCCGTCGCGACGCTCCAGGATGACAAATTACGCGAGTTCGTTCACGTGCTCAAGCACGAGCTTCTGGGCAGCACCATTGTACAAGACCGCATCATAATTTTCGCCATTCTTGCCCACGCGCGATTCCGTCACGACACCGTTCTGCGCCCCCGTTTCCGTCGGCACAAAGAAAATCTTTCCAAGCGCATTTTTGCGTTCTTCAAGATAATTCTGCGACACGAACCAATCACGAATCGTCTTAAAGTAAATCTTTTCGATATTGGAATCTTGCGGAAGCAAATCGTTCAATCGTCTTGCAATTTCACTGACCGGAACAGGAGCTTCATCTGTCGGATAATTCTTGATTTGTTCTTCCGTCACATGGAACTTTTCTTTACCGCTACGGCCCATTTCGCCTGATTCAGCACGTTCTTTACGCTTTGCCAAGCGGTCATTCGCCTGAGCCACGCACTTTTGAATATTATCGAAAATGAACTTTTGCGCAGGAACCATGCATTCTGTAAAGATGGAATGATGTCCGCGGATATCTGCTTCGACACGCACAAAGCCAAGCTCTTCGCCATACGGAGTCGGCAAGTTCAAATCCTTGCCCTTTTCGCCTTCCTCCTTCTTGAGGATCCCTTCTCTCGAAAGCACTTCCGCCACATCCGCATAGACAAACGGAATCATGCCACTGCCCTGCGGAATAAGAGTATTCAAGCGACGGATCAATCCCGAAACAGAAACCGGCTTCGAAGAAAATTCAAATCTAGACAACATTTCTGGAGTCAGGACAAGTTCCTTGTCTGCCACTTCACGCACCGGACGCGGCTTTAAGGCCTTCACAGGCTTGGGCGCTTTCACCTTTTCTTGCGGAACCATCGAAGGCATCACTTTCTGCTTTAAATAGTCGGCTACATACACAAGGCACTTGCTAATTCGTTCCTGTCGGCAGGCATCACCTTCCGGTAAGGATTCCTCAGTCAGAGGATTCACTCCGCTGGAGAGTTTACGCAAAAACATTTCGGCACGTTCAAGAATCTTTATTTCAGCAGGCATTTAACAGTCCTTCCTTAATCGAGTCTTTACATTTCGTCTAGACAACTGCAATATAAAATCTTTTACAAACAAAAAAGCCGATGCAGGGAAATCCGCACCGACTTTACGCATATACACCAAATTTTATTTAAAATTATCCATATACAAAACCAAGTACAACTGCAATCAGCGTAAAGAGCACAACTTGTTTGAGGACATAGAGATCTTCTTTCTGCATAATTAGCCGCCTTTTGTTTCTGAGTGATAAGTTAGATTTTATTGTCCAAAATTGTGAGGATGTAAGAAAAACAAAATTTTTTTCTTTTTCGAGCGTGATATTCGTCATATTGACATTCCGTCCATAGAAAAAGTGGCCATAGAGCGCCTTTGCCGGGCCAAAAAATCTATTTCATAGAAAAGGGATGTGGTTATGTTGAACATTGACGAAATCGGTGATTACAGAGACCTGTTAAAAAACTTTTTTGTTCAGAAAAAGTTGGAATTTCCGCTATTTTCCTACAAAATGATGGGGCAAAAGCTCGGTCTCGAGACAAGCCAGGTTTTTCGCGTTCTCAACAAGGAATCTCATCTTCCGGTACAAAGTATCCCACTTTCTAAAAAGCTGCTCGGACTTAAGGGGCGCGACGGAGAACTTTTCGAGATTCTGGTGGCCGCCTCGCGAACCAAATCAAAGGCGAAGAAAGACAAACTTTACAAGATGGCCCTTGCATTGCAAGACGTCAGCCTCCGCAAACTGGATTCCAACGAAATTCTGTTTCTCAGCCGCTGGTGGATACCCGTTGTACGCTCCATCATCGAAATCAACGGCGGCAAGGCAGACGTCCGTACGCTCGTCAAGCAAATCACGCCCGCCATTTCAGAGGACCAAGTCAAAGAAGCTATTCGAGTCTTGAAAGAACTCAAGATGATTACGCCTCTCGCCTCCGAACGATACGCCGTCACGACAGCAAACTTCACCTCGGCAGGGGCCTCCAAAATCACCGCCATCCGCAGTTACCAGAATCAACTGCTCACGCTGGCACAAAACGCCCTCGTCAACATTCCGCCCGCCGAGCGCAACATTTCATCAATCCTCGCCTGCGTCGACGATGAATGCTTCGAAGACCTCGTCGAAATGACGCAGGAATTCCGCAGGCAAGTGCAAAAACGCGTTGCCGAAGTAGAAGCGCCAAAGAAAGTTATGCAGTTCATCTTTTCGCTGTACCCAGTCGCCGATATTTCAGACAAAAAAACTTCAAAAGAAAATGCGAGGAAGGTATGAAAAAGTCTCTAGCACTCATTTCCTGCATTTTATTTTTCGCCTGTTCATCAGACAAAGAAATCGCCGGCGCAAGCACCGTCGAAACCGAAAACGCATACCTGATCAACGTTGTCAATCTGGATTCAAAACCAGCCGCATTCGCAGTCGCTAAAGTCCGTCCGCTTTGGTACGTGCAAGGAACTTCGGAACGTTCACAAGACGACGTTCTAGAATTTACCGCCGATTCGCTTGGCACAATAACCATCGACGCAGACAACTTCGACAAAGGCTACATCGAGGTCATCAACGGCAGCACGGGCGCCTTCAGGCAGATCTCATCTAGCGAACTCAAAAAGAGCAAGACAACAACACTGCAAATGGAATCACTTGGTTCCGTTTCAGGCAAGGCCGAACTTCCTGAAGATGCAACTTTTGCGTGGGTGCAAATCTACGGTACGGACAAGCTCGTCAAGACGAATAGCAAAGGCGAATTCACGCTCGACTCACTCCCGCCCGCAAGCTACCAGATCCGAGCCATCATCTCAGACGACCAGGTTGCCATCGGCGAAGGATCTGCACAAGTTTTGGCAGGCTCATCCAGCGACATCCAAACGCTTGAAAAGCCAACTCTCGAAAACGAATTGCTAGACCAGTGGGCACATTCGCGCATCATTCCGCTCGATTCCACCATTTCTGACTGGATGAAACCCATCGCAGATACCACAGTCGTCTTTGTGCGACTCGACTCCAAGAACTTCGACTTTAGCGAAGCGATGAAAAACGGGAACGACCTTCGCATCACCGACCAAAGCGGCAACCGCCTTGCATTCAAGAAGGCATTCTGGAACGATTCTCTGCAGCAGGCAGAACTGCAAATCCGCATCAACGGAACATCGACCGTCGAAAGCATCGTTATGTACTGGGGCAAAACTGCCGCCCTAGACGCCAGCAGTAACGCAAGCAACAACATTTGGGAGGCACTCCCCGATTCGCTCGTGACCGCACTCCACTCCGTCAAGCTCATCGACTTCGAAACTCAAAAGCTAGAATCCGCATTCGACTACACCGACGGCAAACGTGAATGGTATTTTGCCCCGCAAGATTCCAATGTCACGACAACGCCAAGCAACGAAAACGTGAGCGAAGCCTTCGAACAGAACGAAGAACGCAACGGCTATGTGTTCCATTGGAAAAGTACATCAAAAACATACGGCAAATGGTCAATGATCGGCACACGATTAAACCGTCTCCCGTCAAGCCTCGAAGGCATCGATTCCATCGCGTTCTACGCCAAAGGTTCCGGTGAACTCGGCTTTGCCATCGAAGTTCTCGATGAACCGACTGGCAAAACAAAGTACGTCGACAACCTAGAATCTAACTGGAAGCGATTCTGCTTTAAGCCAAGCGACTTCACCCCTGGTGACGGCGAATTCGGAAATATGGGCTGGGACTTTGTAAAGCCCCGCGTCACGACCATCACGATCTGGATTGTAGACGAAAGCGAAATGTGGATTGACGACGTTATTTTATACGGAGTCAACCGCGACAACTTTAATTAAAAAAATGCGCAATTTCAACAATCAGATGTCCTTGCCGCTTTTGGCAAGGAACGCCAAAAGCACAAAGCAACCAGCAATGACACCAATCAGCGGAAGGTCCGGCAACTGGTACAGCAACTTTTTCAAGAAGCGCACCATCTGCGAACTGGCAAATGCATAGCCCACGCTGCACAGCACCACGAACAGCACAAAACGTCCCAGAAACGGGATGCTTTTTGTAATCCGTTTAAAGTAGTTGTTGATGCAGGCGCCGTAGAGCATCAAGACCGTAGCGACGATTCCCACCGAAATCGAATTCATATGGGCTCTCAAAAAACTGGCAAACTGGTGGATATAAGGCTGCATACTCTACACCATCCCCTTCAACAGATTCCCTAATTGCAATTCCAAGCGAGAACGGTCTGCATCATTCGTTAAAACGTGAATCCGTTTCCCAGGGAAAAGTTCCGGAGCGCAAGCACCCTGCTGGTTCATAATTCGGCGAGCCGCATCCATTTCGCTCAATCCGCGCGCCACCAAGCGACGCAAGCGCACCTCTTCGGGCGCACCGACAATCCAGATTTCATCCAGCATTTCGACAAGTTCCGGCGCCCTTGAAAAAAGAGCAGCCTCAACGAACTTGCACACCGCCGGCTCACCCTCGTCAAAAAACTTTCTAACGGCTTCCGTCAAGTACGGGTAAACAATATGTTCCAGCGTTTCGCGCACCGACGCATCCGCAAAAATGCGGTCGGCAATAAGCGCACTGTTCACACCCTTCGGTGTCAAACAATCGTCGCCAAAAAAATCCGCCATATCCTGACGAAGCGCCTGAGAATCACGGTAAAGTTCATGCACCTTGCGGTCAGCATCTAGCACCTGAAAGTTCTTTTCACGGAGCAGTTCGCCCAAAAACGACTTGCCCGCACCAATCGACCCCGTGATTCCAATTTTTAGCATAGAACCTCTAAAATTAGTGGCCCAGCGAAATCAGGCACAAGCCGATGACCACGCCAAGCATTGCCACAAACTTCATCTTGCTCTTGCGTTCCTTGAATACGAGGATTCCCGCCAAGAAGCTGATGAACACGCTCGAGCGACGCAGAACCGTGATAATAGAAATCAACGCATTCGAATCGCTCACCGCCAAAAAATAGCAACGATCGGCAATAATCAAAAGCGCGGCCACCGCCAAAAACGACCAACGGAACTGAAATGGAGTCGTTTTCTTGCGAGTTGGGTACCAAGTAATCATCGTCGTCAAGAACTGCACCGCGCACATATAGATGCTGAACCACACCTGGACAGTCATCGGCTCAAAATTCATCCTCTGTAAAATCAGCTTGTCGTAAATACCGCTGCAAGCCGCAAGGATAGTTCCAAGGAGCATCGCCACCACCCAGCCGTTGCTAAAGAAGTGTCCCATCTCTTTACGACCAGCCAGACTCAGCCCGATGTACGAACAAACGCACACCGCGATACCCGCCCACTGCATCACCTGCGGACGTTCACCCAGGAATCCCACGGCAATCATAATTGTAAACAAAGGAGCAAGCGCACGAATCGTCGTCGAAATGCTGAGCGGCATATGCGCAATCGCGCTATACGTAAAGAGCCAGCTACCGCCAACAATCACCGACTTGACCATCAAAAACAGGTGGTCATGCAAAGTCAAGGGCTCGCAATGTCCCGTCAAAAGCACCGGCAACATCAGCAATGCATAAAAGACACTGCAAAGCAAAAGTACCGGGCGAACAGCGTTATCTTGAACCGATTTTTTCTTGGCTAAATCGTAAAAACCGAGAAATACAGCCGAGGCAAAAGCCAATAATAACCATGACATAGCGCGCCAAATTTAAAAATTGCGTGCCAAACTTTAAAGGTTTTTCCTATTATTTAAGCATAAAACAATCCACAAGGAGAAATAAAAAAATGAGCCTCAAAAAGAAAGCAGCTTCACTTATTGAAGAATTCAAGGCATTCGCATTCAAGGGCAACATCGTCGACATGGCCATCGGTATCATCATCGGTGCCGCCTTCGGAAAAATCGTCAACTCGTTCGTGAACGACATCGTGATGCCGCTCGTCACCGCCATCATCACCAAGTGCGGCGGCCAGGACGCAGGTGAAGGCCTCAAGACTCTCGCCTACAAGACCGCAGAAGGCGTGACCATCCCGTACGGCAACTTTGTTGGCGAAATCCTGAACTTCCTCATCGTCGCATTCGCCGTGTTCCTCATGATGAAAAAGTTCCTCGGATTCATGCAGAATATGCGCAAGAAGAAAGAAGCTGAGGCAGCCGCAGCTCCGGCAGCACCTCCGGCACCGAGCGCCGAAGAAAAGCTCCTCACCGAAATCCGCGATCTCTTGAAGAACAAGTAATTATATAAAGGGGGAAGCGTGGGACTTTCATTTCATTCAAGTCCCAACTGTTCGGCTCAATCATGCCAGCCCGTAAACGGTCTGTCGCGATATTCGCCTTGATCAGTTGTCCCCTGATTTCAGCCTCGGCTACATTGTCACCCCGCACCAGTTGCGGGGTCGCCTTTCCCCTTCCTACTTCCTACTTCCTACTTCCTACTTCTAACTTAATCTCAACGTCCGCCTTAAACGGCAAATCTTCCGCCTGCGGCGTTGCAATCACCACCTGGCACTGCTTTTCGCGAATGAGCGAAGCTACCGCATCACGGCGGTTCACATCCAGCTCTGCAAAAATATCGTCCAACAGCAAAATCGGTTTCGTCAAATAGCGTGACGCCACATCCACCGCAGCAAATCGCATCGCCACCGCCGCCGAACGGCACTGCCCCTGCGACCCGACAGAACGCATCTCGTAGCCCGAAACGCAAAGCGACAAATCATCACGATGCGGCCCCGCCATCGTCATGCCCTGCAAGCGTTCCACAAATTCCAAGTCTGCAAGCTTCCGCGCAAACGCATTCCGTAGCATTTCCTCGCTCACCACATCATCGCCGGAATCATCGGTCCCTGCGCAATCCACAGCAGAACCCGGCACATTTCCGCCAGCATCATAAGCGACAGTCTTATCGGCAGCGACCTTCGCGATTTCGGCATCACTCACGGCACGTACAGCAGCATCCGTCGGGATTTCATCCATCATCTCGTCCGACAGCGAGTCGGCAACATCGAGCGCATCCAGCGTCTTGAGAATCGAACTCTTGTACGCACAAGTGATTTCATCCACACCGCCCGAAAGCTTACGGTAATACCGCGTGATAATCTCGGAAACTTCCTTCGATAGCGAAAGCCTCGCCGCCCAAAGCTTTGCGCCAAGGTCAATCAGCTGCTGCGTCAAAACGCGGAACAAGTCCTCGCCACCGACCGCGGCTCCATTCTGCTTGAATTCTTTGAGCCATTTATTGCGCTGCTGCAACACGCGCTTGTAACGGCGCAGCACCTGCGCATTCGACGCCGAACGGTAACAGAGAATTTCGTCGAGCCAATGCCTGCGCACCTCGGGCCCGCCACGCAAAAGCTCGATGTCCGAGGGCTGCATAATCACCGCCGGGCACGTCCCGAAAAAAGCGGTCGGGGACTTTAACGATTCCCCGTTTTCACGGACTTCGCTCCCGCGAGAATACAGGCGAAGCGCTCGCATCCGCGAACGCCCTTCGTCATTAAACTCACCACGCAATATCAGTTCGTTATTCTTCCACGCAATCAGTTCACGCAAATCGCGCGACCGAAACGAGAACCCCTGCGCAAGCAAATGAATGGACTCCAGAATGGTCGTCTTTCCGCAACCATTCGGGCCGCAAATCACGTTTATGCCCGCATCGAAGTCGCAGTCCATGGCATCCAGGCTGCGCACCTTCGAAATAAAGACCTTCGAAATCAAGGGATGTAGCCCCTCAAGCCAAGGCTAAACGGAGACCAGAGTCCCGCACGAGTTTCGTAAAGGAACGCATAGTTCACTTCAATCGGATACTTCTTGCGGCCAATGCGGATATCGAACTTGTAACCCGCACCAATCATCCAGTCCAAATCGTCCATACCCACGCGAACCGTCGCATTGGGGATCACTTCACATTCAAAACCCACGCGTCCCGTCCAAACATGGAGCTGCGGGTCAAATGCAAGCAGCGTATCGGCCACCTGATAATCGAGCGCTTCGAGCCATGCACGGACCGGTTTACCCTTGATCGTCGAATGGTATCCAAGACCAATCTGCAACACCTTCGGGCGCACGCCTTCTGTAGATGCCAGAGAGTTATCGGAACTCGGATTCTTCGTCCACTTCGCAGACAAATTCTTACTAAAACTCAAGTTACGGATGACAACAGCCGAAGTCCATTTAGAATTCCACTGGCGGTACCAGCCGAGGTTAATCGTCACCGGACTGCGGAACGATTCTTCGACACCACTGTAATATTCGGCAATGTCCAAATTGTCGTAGCTCATCGAAAGCGAAAGGCCAAACGCATCCTGTCGCGTGGCACGATAAGCAAAACCCAGGTACATCATCGTAAAGAACGGGGTTGCCGAACCAAGCGTTTCGTCATCCTCGTCAATCACCTTAAAGTCCAAGTCGCCACGGTAGAGCATCGCAAAGCCAACACCCATACGCTTGCCGACCTTTCCTTCGATACCAAAGGAACCGCCCATACGGTCCAGGTCACGCTTTTCGGCGTTGATCGTGATTCCAAGATTTTCACGGAAACCGAGCAAGGCCGGGTTCCAGTAAGCAGCCGGCATAGAAGCCGTATCAGCAGTACCCGTGTTACCACGGCCAAGTTCACGGACACCAGCGCCCATACGTTCCACAAAGCCGTCAAAACCACCGAGCTCAGACTTTTTGGTAAAGCCAATAGCCATCGCCGAAGATGCAAACGCACCAACCGCCAAGGCGGCAACAACAAGATTCTTCAACTTGATCATCTGAAGTTACCTCCAAGCGTCATCGCCTTGCCCCAGCCAATATGACCGTGGTTGTCCTTCACCCTGATATAATAAACGCCCATCGTGCAATCCTTGCCATGGTCATCGCGGCCATCCCAGAAATCTTCCTTCGGATTGGTGCTTCGCGACGCATCGGCATTACGCACAGCATCTTTCACGATGGTACGCACCTTGCGCATATCATAACTGAACACTTCGATCGTCACCTTGGACTCCTTGCCCACCTTGTACGAGACAAGGGATTCGTCGCCCGGAGTAATCACGGACGGCACCATGCGGACACTGCCCAGATTGTTGTTCAGCTTGGCGCGATTCAGCACGACCGTCCAGGTTGCCCCCGAGTCCGCCGAAACAGAAATTCCGTTTCCAAACGTACCGATAGCAAGGCCCATCCGCTTATCCGAAAGCGGGAACGAAGTCAGAGACGTGATTCTCATCTTGCGATCCGTGGCACCGGTTTCATAGCCATACAGCCACTGGTTCTTTCCGTCATCGTCCTGTTCCCAAGCCTTGACGCCAAGCGAATCCATCTTAAAGAATCCGCTAATCGAGCCACCCACGACACTCACCAACACAAAGGCGTTCTTTCCGATAAAGGCGACATCGCCCACCGTGTAGTCGGCATCGTCATAGATATCCTTTTTCTGGACCTTGCCTGCGGTATCCAAGAAATTCACCTTGACAAAATCCTTGGTCTTGTCGCCATAGAGTCTCCAAAGTCCACCCACAACAGACTGATCCTTTTTGTAACTCGTTTCGGCTATAATCTGGAGCGGAGAGCCACCCATCCAAAGGCCAGTCACTCGAGAATCTTTCAAAGATTCCGAAACATTCGTAAGCCCGCTAGAAGACTTGACCCAGACGCCCTTCGCTGTCGCAAGCCAAAGGTCGCCAGTCTTCGGATGCACGCGCACATCGAAGATTTCCGGATTTTTCTTCAAGTCGATCGAAGAACTTTCCTTGAACACTTCCAGCTTTTTCGTTTCCGGGTTCAGGACAAAAGTAGTATCCTTGCTTTTGCTTCCGGACATATCGTGAACCATGACGCCCAGGGCTCCACGAGCCACCCACAGGCGTTTTGCCGATTCATCGTAAGCAAAGCCCGTCATCGCATACTGCATCGGCTTTTCAAGATCTTCGGCAGCAGACGGGACATCTATAGGATACTCATTGAGATTGTCCAAGCTACGGAATCCAAAGAATCCCGCCGGTTGCAGGTAGCGGTCATCCTTATCCATCGAAAACATCGGAAGTACAAGCCCTAGCTTCGATTCCGTATAAACAGCAGGGAGGCGTCTCAGTTCGGCCAGTTCATCCTGGATAATCACGTACTGCATTCCGTCATGGACCGCAGTCAACGTATCCGAAACCTGCTCCTTCTTAGTCGATTCCGTCACAATAGAACCGTTTTCGGCAACCCTGAAACTCAAATACGTCACGCCGCTGTTAACATTGTCTTGTGAAAACGCCCACAGCTTTCCGTTTTCACCCGTCGGCGCAACGGCAAACACATAGTTGCCAAACAGCGTTTCACCCGCAAAAGCGCTACCGCACAAGGCGCATCCCCCCACAAAGAGGCTAGCGGCAAGTGCGAACGATTTTTTCGTCATGCCCATTTTCACAAGCTACCTCATATCGATTTCGTCGACGCCTGCGACAGGCTTGTACTTGAAATCTTCGTTAGAAACATTCTTGACCACTTTCAGATTGACAATGCTATACCAGGTACTGTTGCCTGACGGGTCTTCTGTATAGAGGCGCACCGGAGAAAAATCCTTTTGCGAAAGCCAGACTTCCATCTTGGTAAACTGCCCCGCATATTTCGCAGGGTCAAGCTTTAACGCCCAGAGCTTCTGCTTGGAGTACTCGGCCTCGCTCATTTCGAGCGCCTTGCAGTTTAAATACTTGAACAGGAGTTCGGAGGGGTGTAGAGAACTCGACAAGTCCTCCACCGCCTTAATAAGGACCTGTTTCTGTTCCACATTCCACTGCCAAAGGCTTTCGCCATCGCTATAGAACTTGATCCCCGAAAGGTCCAGCTTGAACTTGTCCCCTTCGGTGACCACGAGGCTGCCCGACTGGGTCTGCATTTCGGGAGAATCCGTCTGGAATATCTGCGCCCTGAAATTGAGGCTCCAGGCCTTACCCGACTTGAACCACGCCTTGGACTTGTCCAGAACCTGGTCCGCCGTCAACGCAAAAACACCTTGCGCAAGCGCAAGAGACAAAAAAAGAATAACACGGGAGGAAAGCTTCATATCCACCTTTATTAAAGACACCATTAAATTTACAAAACTGTAACCATCAAGATATTGCATATTCCTATTTTATGTCTAATAGAAACAAAACATTGGTCTTGCGACGAAGATATTTCTATCTTTTGCACGTAAAAATCAAGTAAACCTTTTTAAGAAGGATTATATGCGTAAACTCATTTTGCCGATTGCCCTTGCCGCTACCGGTTTTGCAACCGCCGCCGACATCGAAATCAACGGAAACGTCGATTTTGACTACGCCAGCTATTTCGACAAGGATTTTGACCCGACCAACGCCGCCAACCAGGACATCGACCTTTCTGTGACGGCCCACCTCGACGAAAAGGTCTCCGTCACGGTCTACACGAACACGAAAAGCAACATTTCGAACGGCGATGGCACCGCCGAAATCCGCCACGGCATGGCCCGTTCGACCGCCATCAACGATAACGACAACCGCTACACGGCATTCAACTTCGACGGCGTGGAACTCCGCTGGAATCCGTTCCAGGACGTAAGCTTCGTATTCGGTGACCTCGCCTACAATGCAGGCGCATTCAATTACTACTTCTGGCGCGATACCGACCGCTACGCAGTGATCTCCAAGACCGAAAGCGTCCGCGGTTTCGGTGTGGAACTCGGCAATAGCAAGTTTGGCGAAGGCAAGGCCTACATCGGCGCCACCGACGACAGCAAGAGCTCCATCGCAGTATTCGCCTCCTATGCATTCAAGCTGTTGAACGCCCCGGACGAACACCTGACCATCACCCCTAGCGTGGACTGGGCTTTCGGTTCTGAACTTGGCCGTGGCTATGGCTACACCTTCGGTACGGAACTCGACTATTCCAAGAGCTACGAAGTTCTCAACTACAGCATCTACGCCGTTTACGGCATGCACCCGTACAAGGGCCACAACGTCTACTCCTTCCTCGTGGAACCGAGCTTGAACTACGGCATCTTCAACTTGGGCTTCGACTACTTCTACACAATCGTCGACAAGAACTACGAAGCCGCCCCGCAGCTTTTCACGGATGACCAGATGCTCTTCTCCGTCGAACCGAGCTTCAACATTTCCAAGAAGTTCACCATGGGCGTAAGCTTTGAATACCACGATCCGGATTCCGAAATCAAGGATGACGAATTCGAATTCCTCGGTATGAACTTCTACGTCTACCCGACGCTCAACACGAATCTCGTGTTCTGGTTCGGCTACAACTTTAGCGAAGACAAGAACCCGGTGGTCGGCAAGACGAAGTTCGCTCTCGGCATGAGCGCCCACGCCGACTTCTAACATTTGTCATGCCCGCCACCGAGCGGGCACCGCCCTATAAAAAGACATATGTGTTTCCCCGACTCTCCGTCGGGGATTTTTTTGTGCCAAGCCGACCTCGTTGTTACTATCATGCCGGCCCCTTTGTCATGCCGGACCCCGTTGTTGCTGTCATGCCGGACCCCGTTCCGGCATCACCTTACACAGTCCCAAAGGCGACCCCGTCCCGCAACAAGTGCGGGATGACATTAAGTCCGGGGTGACAAGAAGGACACAACATGTCTTGTTGCTGTCATCCCGGTCTCCGTGCCGGGATCACCTTACGTAGAACCACACAAAAAAAAGACCCGTCGCGCATTGCGGCGAGCCCTAAACGTTCTTTAATTCAGTTATGAATTAGTGACCGAGGTACTTGCGGCCTTCACCGAACTTATCCTTGTATTCGATGTAGTCCGGAACAAAACCGTTCGGGAAAGAGAAGCTGATGTTCACAGAGCACTGGAATTCGTTCATCAACTTGCCCTTGCCCTTGAACTTCTTCTGCTTCTTTTCAATCTTTTCGTCACCCTTCTTGCCAACGAGGACTTCGGCTTCGCACCAGCCAGTGTTGCCCTTGGCAAAAACTTCCTTGCCATCCGTGGACACGAGCTTGATCAAGGACGGATCGAGTTCGGTGTTGTTACCCGTAGAAGCCCAGAACTGGAGTTCGCCAGCGAGGGAATTCTTGGTCATCTTGAGGGTCGGCATAGCCATCACATAGCCCCACTTGTCCACCTTGTGTTTGCCGCTCAAGTCCGGAATGTTTTCACCAAAGATGAGGAAGTAACCACGGGTGACCTTGCGGCTCTTGTTCAAGGCGGCCTGGACTTCAGCATTGGTCGGAGCCATGGCAGCCATACGGAGGAGCAAGTATTCCTTCACGACCGGATCGTCTTCACCGGTAGCTTCGCCCAGGTTGCGGGCCACATAGAGCTTTTCAGTTTCTTCGCGGATGCTCTTGATGGCAGATTCGCCAACGTGACGGGTCTTTGCAACCTTTTCAGCAGAGTCGATCTTTGCAAAAGCGTTGATGATCGTTGCGTAGTCCACACCTTCCTGTGCAGCCTGGCGCTTACCGATTTCACCAAGAGTCTTCACGTATTCTTCAATGGTAGCATCTTCCTTGACATTAGGAATATTGATAGTAGCCTTGTCAAAGTAGTTGTTGATGAGGTCGCTGCTCAAGTCCTTCTTGGATTCCATATCGCCAGCGCGCACGAGAGCGAGGGTGAAATTGTCGAAGAATTCGTCGGACATTTTGCCCTTCTTCTTAGCTTCGAGATAAGAATTGATGGCATTGCGGAAACGGCCTTCCTTAAGGTGTTCGTCACCGCGCTTTTCGTTCGTACCCTTACAGCCAGCCAGCGTGAAAGCGACGGCGGCAGCCATAGCAGCAATGAAAATTTTCTTCATTTTGTATCCTTCAGATGAAGTTATATTAGAAAACGATGAAAAGGACTCTTTATCACGTTAAAAAATAAAATACACCCTTTCGGTTGAAATTTAAATAAATAAATTTATACATACTTACTTTTGTAGGTAAATTTTTATTTGGAGTGCATAAAATCAATGAATATACTCGTCGTAACTCCAGAAGCGGGGAACTGGAAGGTACCTAGTCCGCTCGCGACCGCAGTGAACTGCATGACAACGGCATTCGCCGATGCCGGTTCCAAGGTTGTTACCTGTTCGCCATTCTATAAAGACCATATCATTGATTCCGACAAGTATCACTGCGTCTACCAAGGGGTAGAAGCCCTGCAAAACAAGCCTTTCGAGGTCTGGCGCTCTGATGACGATCCATTCCACACCTATATCTATAACGAAGAGTATTTCGGACGCCCCTACGTTTACGGACCTCCGCACGCCCTCCCCTACAGTGACAACCACCTGAGGTTCGCCCTGCTTGCGTCGGCGGCACTCTCTTACAGCGCCCAGTGCGGCATCGAATTCCAGGCGATTCTCGGGCATGAATGGGGCGGCGCCCTCGTCGGAGCCCTGTGCCATACCGTATACCAGGAAAAATTCCACAACGTCCCGTTCTTCTTCAACGTCCACAACATCACCTACGACTTCCACGTCCAGCCGAGCGAAATCGAAAAAATCGGTCTTCCCCGCAAGGACTTCAATATGGACGGCTACGAGTTCTGGGGCAAGGTCAGCCTCCTCAAGGCCGGCATCCTGTACGCCAACAAGGTGATGTTCCCGTCCACGGGCTACCGCGACGCCATGCTCAGTTCGAACCTCCCCGGCGGGCTCAGCGGATTTTTGAACCGCAACAGCGAAAAGCTCATCGGCATCCAGTTCGGCGTGAACTACAAGTTCTGGGATTTCAACGACCAGGCAAAGCGCCCCATCAAGGAAGCCAAGCGCAGCGCCAAAGCGAGCCTCGGCAGCCAGTTCGGCATGGACCTCTCGCACACGCTGATCATCTATAGCCACATGGACATGGAATCGGGCAACGCCTCCGAGACGCTTGCGACCATCCTTTCGGACATCGCCAAGCAGAACGTCCTCATCATCGTAGGCATTTCTCCGGAACATCCGGAATGGAACTACTACCAGGACGTCGCCAGCCAGTACGGCAACTTCGTCCGCATCCTCCAGTTCGATTCCGAAGAAGCGAACAACAGAGAAAAGCTCCGCGACACACTCGCAGCAGCAGACCTCCTCTTCGCCGCCAACCTGCAGGAGCCGTCCGCCTCGATCATCCTCAAGTCCATGGCCGCAGGAACGCTCCCGCTCACCGGACGTAACGTGGGCATCGCCAGCATGCTCACCGACTACACGCTCGAGACCGCAGGCGAAGCAAACGCATTCCTCGTCGACGATGCAAACGCACCGCACCAGATGCTGCGCCGCATCAAGGACGCCATCAATGTGTACAACACGGAAGTCGCCGATTGGGACAAATGCGTCGTCAACGCCTACAGCGGATTCCACTACGAGTGGGCTAAGACAATCTCGAAATATTTACTAATTTTGGGAGAGCTGGGGCTTTAGCTCAATCGGTTAGAGCGTCGGACTCATAACCCGTTGGTTCCCGGTTCAAGTCCGGGAGGCCCCACTAAATAGCGCAATCCATCAGGAATGCGCTATTTTTTTATTCATAAAAACAAACAACATTCCCGTTTCCTAAAGTACACAAGATTCTTTACACTTTTCTTGCCCCTAGACCAATTTGAGTATAGTTTTATATTGGTAAACAAGGGATGAATATGAAATTATCAGCTATTGGGTTTTTCGCAGTTACATCACTCGCGTTCGCACACGCAGGAATCAGGGGAAACGTCATCGACGAATCCGGCGCACCGATCAAGAACACCACCGTCACCGTCAGGGCGCTCCCAAAACTCGTCGCCAGCGCACGCACCCTCTCAGACGACAAGGGCGCATTCGACTTCGACAAAGCCAAGCTGAACGCAGCCAGCAAAAAGGCCTTGAAAAAAAGAGGGCAGAGCCTGATCGTACACAAAACGGGATTCCTCCCAGAAACGCTCAGCGTCGCCCCCAACAAGAACTACGGCAACATTACCTTGAAGCGCGACCCCATCGAAAACAGAATCGATGAACTCATGGCCAGCATGACCATCGACGATATGATCGCGCAAATGACACAGGCGAAAGCCCCGGCAACAACCTGCGGCGGCAAGCTCTGCGGATCCGCCCTCGAAGGCGGCGGAGCCTACACGGCAGACTTTTACACCAAAGCGTGGAACCACAAAATTCCCGTCACCTACGGCAAGGACAACGTCCACGGCGTCGCCGACGTTACCGGCGCCACAATTTTCCCGCACAACATCGGACTTGGAGCCACACGAGATTCCGCACTCGTCCGCAAAATCGGGCAAGCCGTTGCCGAAGAAATGTGGGCAGCCCACATCGACCTGAATTTTGCCCCCGCCATCACCGTTCCGCAAGACGAACGCTGGGGCCGCGTATACGAAGGATTTGGCGAAACGACAGAACTCGCCGTTGACCTCGGAGCGGCATTCGTCCGCGGGCAGCAGGGTGACAAGAACGACGCCGATTGGCGAGTCATCACGACGCTCAAGCACTTCATTGGCGACGGCGCCACCGACAAAGGTTACGACCGCGGCAACGCCACCTTGACCGACAAGGACATCTACGAAAAATACTTGCCGCCCTACGAAGCCGCCATCGAACAGGGCTCCATGAGCGTTATGGCCAGCTTCAACCAAGTGAACGGGATTCACCAGCACGTCGATTCCGCCCGCCTCACCGGAATCCTCAAGACAGAACTCGGATTCGACGGCTACGTCATTGCCGACTGGGAAGGCATCGAAAGCTCCACGACACCGGGTGCCGCAGGCGACTACTCCCCCGGACTCGTCACCGGAATTTCATCGAAGGATGCCATCAAGAACGCCATCAACGCAGGCATCGACCTCGCCATGGTCCCGCAATCGGCAGAAGCTTTTGTCCGCAACATGAAAGAGCTCGTCGCGTCGGGTGACATCAGCGAAGAACGCATCAAGGACGCCACCCGCCGAATTTTACGTGCCAAGATCCGCGCCGGAAGAATCGACAACCCGAACGGCCCCGCCGCCTACGTCGGCATCGCCAAGAACATCGGCAGCGCAGAACACCGCCAGATTGCACGCGAAGCCGTACAAAAGAGCCTGGTCGTCCTCAAGAACAAAAAGGCACTCCCGCTCAGCACCAACGGCAAAGTATTCGTGACTGGAAGCCACGCCAACAACACCGGATTGCAATGCGGCGCATGGACCAAAAGCTGGCAAGGCGGCACAAGCGACATTCCTGGCGCAACCTCCATCCAGGCCGGATTCGACGAAGTCGCCAAAGGAACCCGTGTGGCCACAGCCGAAGATGCCGGCACCATCGTCTACGTGATTGGCGAAACCCCGTACGCCGAATGGTTCGGCGACTACCGCGGTGAAGACTTCAACAACAAAATCATCAACAAGACCGACGGCAAAGTCGCCTTCAGAACGACAGATTCCGACATCGAGCAGATTAAAGCTTGGAAAGCCGCAGGCCACAAAGTTGTAGTCGTACTCATCACCGGCCGCCCGCTCCCCATCACCCCGCTCATTGACGCCACCGACGCATTTGTCGTAGCCTGGCTCCCCGGAAGCGAAGGCGCAGGCGTAGCAGACGTTCTCTTTGGCAAAGTCAAGCCCAGCGGCAAACTCCCCCACACCTGGCCCAAGGACGCGAAGCAGATTCCGATCAACGTAGGCGACGGCAAAAAGGGATTATTCCCGTACGGATACGGACTGACGTACTAAGCGTCGAAACCCGCCTCCAGCATACACTTCTGCGCAAAGCAGTTGGCCTCGTCCTCTTTTTCAGGATAGTTGTGCGTGATTTCGATGTTCTGCAAGCAGATTCCCTTCTTTCCGTGGTAAAGCACATGCGCAAGCTCATGGAAGAACGTGAACCACATCGTTTCACGCTTTTTAAAGCGGTCGTGCAACTGGATCAGCGGAACATCCTTGTACCAGCGGTACATACCGTGAATCGGCGAACTCTTGAAATTCTGTACGAACAGCACTCGAATGCCAATCTTGCGGCATAACTCCTGCAAGCCCGTCATACAGTCGTCAACCACTTCCGCCTCAGGCGTCCAGTAAGTAATACGTTTTTCGCGCTTCGGCAACTTTTTGTTTGCTGCCGCAAACGCAATAATCTCAGGAAGTGCCGCCTTAAGCCTTTTGCGAACCGCAGGCTGCCCCAGCTTTTCCATCGGATCCCGATCCGAAAGAATTTCCCCACGGCGAATCCACGCCGAAGTCGCATACGGGTCCTTGACCTCAGCAAGCGAAATGCGGAACGCCACCTTCAGCTGAGCCTTCTTATAATAACCGTCCCACGCCTTCGGCGACGCCACCGCAAAGAACTTGAGCAGAGGCATTAAAGATTTTTCATCCGCCTTATCAGTCCCCTTGCGCACCCAACTGCGATCATCAAGTTCCCCTGGAAAAGACTTTTTCCAAAGGGACTGATTTTCAAGAGATTTCTTGACTCGCTCACGCAAAAGATATTCGTCATAGGACAATTGGCTACGCAGCAAATAATCCATCGGAATTTCCGTAACCATTTCTAACGCAATAGCTACATCCGGCGTTATGCGACAATGTCCCTGCAAAATATCATTCACTGCCTTGGGCGTATACCCCATACGTGCAGCCAAGTCATTTGCATCAAGGCCCATTTCTTCAAGTTTTTCAGCCACATCCCTACCAGGAGGATATTCTACAGCCAATTTAAATTTATTATCAATCATATGTCCTCACTTATGATAATCTGCAATTTCAAGAATCTTTGCAGTACGTTCTTTAGCCCAAACAATTTGAGCAACCGGTCCCTCGTTCGTACTCTTGAAAATCAACCGATACGGCTGATCTAAATCACAAGCCCATTGCCCCGCACGACTACCAACCAAATCATGATAATGGCCAGGCAAGCCTCGCAACTGTTCAAAATTAACAGCACGATCAATCTGCATCAATCGAATAGCATAGCGCTGAGCCCGCCGCTGCCCAAGCCTTTTCAATGCGTATTGATTATCCGTAGCACATTTTTCCAAGTTTTTATCTTCAAAAAGAATTAGCATTATTCACCCGTAAATTTAATACACCCATAATATAACTTAAAATTTTAATAGAAGCAATAGGTGTAGTATTTTCATTAGCGCATCATTAAAAATCAGCCCCCCTTGACAGGGAAAATACGAGGAGAAAAGGTTACTGCCCCCCCCCCCACACACAAAAAAAAAAATGATATTCCCGATCGGGAATATCAATACTCCGTTACTCAATATTTTAAAAAATATTCCCGAACGGGGAAAAATCAAAATTTCCAAATTAAAGTATTATAGTTCTAGAGAAACCAACAACACTCCAAAAGAAATTATATATTACGCTTTGTAAACAATTAGGGATGTGTAGAGCAATGAGAATTCCTTTTAACCAGCCCCCATTTGTCGGGCAAGAGATTGAATACGTACGGCAAGCCGTCGAAAGTGGCCGCATTTGTGGAGACGGGCAATTCAACCAAAAATGCCACGCCTGGCTACAAAACAAAACAGGATGCGCCCGTGCGCTCCTCACTACAAGCTGCACGCACGCCCTTGAAATGTCAGCGTTGCTATGCAACATCCAGCCCGGCGACGAAGTCATTATGCCGTCGTTCACGTTCGTCTCTACCGCCGATGCGTTCGCCATGCGCGGGGCCAAATGCGTATTCGTGGACATTCGCCCCGACACCATGAACCTTGACGAAAAACTGGTAGAAGGAGCCATCACAGAAAAGACTCGCGCCATCGTCCCGGTACACTACGCCGGAGTCGCCTGCGAAATGGACACCATCAACGCCATCGCCAAAAAGCACAACTTATTCGTCATCGAAGATGCGGCACAAGGAATGATGTCTACATATAAAGGGCGCTCGCTAGGAGCGCTCGGTGACTTTGGCTGCTACAGTTTCCACGAAACCAAGAACTACAGCATGGGCGAAGGCGGAGCCATTCTCATTTCAGACAAGAAATACGCCGATCACGCCGAAATCATCCGTGAAAAGGGAACAAACCGAGTGCAGTTCCACCGTGGCGAAGTCGACAAATACACGTGGGTCGAACTTGGTTCCAGCTACCTGCCAAGCGAACTCAACGCAGCCTACCTTTACGCAGAACTCGAAAGCGCGCAAAAAATTTTCGACAACCGTATGGCAAGCTGGAACGCCTACCGTGAACGCTTGCACCCCCTAGAAGACGCAGGTGATGTGCAACTGCCGTACATTCCAGCGGAATGCAGCCACAACGCGCATATGTTCTACCTGAAGGTCGCCGATCTAAAAACGCGCACAGCCCTCATTGCACACCTCGTCAAGAACGGAATCCTTGCCGTCTTCCACTACGTACCGCTCCACAACGCCCCCGCAGGCAAACGCTATGGACGATTCTACGGCAATGACGTTTACACCACCCGCGAAAGCGACCGTCTGTTGCGACTCCCAATGTTCTATGGATTGAAACCAGACGATTTGGAATTTGTGTGTGACAAAGTAAAAGAATTTTTCGGGAAGTAAAAAGAAATGGAGCAAAGCAATCCACAAAAAAAACTTTTGCTATTAGGTGGAGGCCACGCCGAAATTCCGCTCATCAAGGCAGCACAGGAACTCGGCTGGTACGTGATTACCACAGGGAACGCCCGCGAAGGACTCGGCCACCCCTATGCCGACAAGAACGTTTTTGCTGACTTTAGCGATAAAGAAGCTATGCTCGAACTAGCCCGCAATGAAGGCGTGCAAGCCGTTTGTTCTGGCTGTAACGATTTCGCCCTGCTTTCAACCGTTTATGTTTGCGAAAAACTTGGGCTTCCAGGCCACGATTCTTATGCGACAAGCCTTGAAATCCACCACAAGGACAAGTACCGCGCACTTGCGACAAGACTAGGAATACCGACACCGCGCGCACTCGTCGTTCGAAGCGCCGCAGATTTTGACGCAGCGATAGCGCAGCTCGCCTTCCCCATCATTGTCAAGCCCGTTGATTTGACCGGTGGCAAAGGCATCCATCGTGCAGCAAACATCGAAGAAGCCCGCATGGCATACAATGATGCTTGCAGCCGAACAC
This sequence comes from Fibrobacter sp., assembly GCA_045224895.1. Classification (GTDB taxonomy): domain Bacteria; phylum Fibrobacterota; class Fibrobacteria; order Fibrobacterales; family Fibrobacteraceae; genus Fibrobacter. Next base: position 31,712 of record JBGVAT010000051.1, on the reverse strand, counting down.
GACAAGACCACATTGTGGTCGAAGAATTCGTACAAGGCACAAACCACGGGTTCTCTGCCATGCTCGTGAAAGGCAAGGTCGCATTCGCCTTTGCCGACAACGAACAGTATTACCTCAACAAGTATATGGTCTCGGGCGCAAACACGCCAAGCACCACAAACACAACGGGTCTCGCCAAGCTCCGCGACTACAGCGAACGCATCGCCCGCGAATTGCACCTTGTCGATGGCATTTTGCATATCCAGTACATCGAAAAAGCAGACGGAACTCCTGTCATCATCGAAATTTGCCGACGCCCGCCAGGAGATCTGTACATCAAATTCGTCAAATACGCCACCGGAATCGACTACCCAAAATTCATCGTGATGGCAGAAACGGGAATGGACATTTCGGGCATCGCCGATATTCCCACGCAAGGATTCTGGCTCAGGCACTGCGTCATGGCAGACCGTGAAGGAATTGTCCGCGACGTCACCTTCGCCCCAGAAATTCAGAAGAATATCGTCGAAAAATTTTTGTGGTACAAGCCTGGCGAACAAATTACGGACAAGCTCTTATACAAAGCAGGCATCGTATTTTTCAAGTTTGACACGCTTGCCGAAATGCAAGACAAAACCGCGAGAATGACGGAACTAGCCAAAATCATAGTAGAATAAAGGAGATTCCGGGTCAAGCCCGGAATGACAAGGATTAATTATCCTATATTCAAAAACGATGAAAAAAGAACCCTACCAAATTGCGTTTATCGGCGGCGGAATCAATTCAGCCATCGGCGAAGTCCACAAAGCAGCAAGCCAGATGGACGGCCATTTTGAACTCGTGGCCGGCGCATTCAGCACGCACGCCGAAACAAATCGCGAGACCGCCCGCACCTGGGGCGTCGCCGAAGAACGCACCTACGCAAAGTATCAAGATTTATTGCAAGCCGAAAAAGGCAAACTCGATGCCGTCGTAGTGCTCGCACCGACAGACTACCACAAAGACATCGTCATCGAAGCCCTCAGAGCAGGTTACCCCGTCATTTGTGAAAAGTCGCTTGCCACAAGCGTTGCCGAAGGCGAAGCCATCGCAAAGGTTGTTGCCGAGACAAAAGGATTTTTCTGCACCACGTACAACTACACCGGCTACCCGATGATTCGCGAACTCAAGCAGTTCATCGCCGATGGCAAGCTCGGAAAAATCCAGCAAGTGCAAGTTGAAATGCCGCAAGAAGGCTTTATGCGCCTGGGCGCAGGGGGCGAACCTCCCAAACCGCAAAGCTGGCGACTCAAAGACACCGTGATTCCGAAGATTTCACTCGACCTCGGCAGCCACCTGCACAACATGATTTACTTTTTGACCGGAGAACGCCCGGAACACATCGTCGCCGACCAGACAACCTTCGGTCTCTTTCCGCAAATCGTCGATAACGTGGGCGCACTTGTGCAATACACGAACAACGTTCGCGCCCAAATCTGGTTCAGCAAAACCGCACTTGGCAACCGCAACGGGCTACGCATCCGCGTGTACGGCAGCGAAGGCAGCGCCGAATGGTTCCAGCTAGAACCTGAAACGCTCAAGACATGCGACCTGCGCGGCAACGTGAGCCTCCGCGACCGCACCGGCGACGTCAAAATCGCCAACCAGCAGCGCTACAACCGATTCAAGGCAGGCCACCCCGCCGGATTCATTGAAGCATTCGCAAACTACTACAAAGACATCGCCGATTGCCTCAGCCAGTATTTTGCCACCGGCAGCTTCAAAAGCCAGTACGTATGCGGCATCCGCACATCGCTCGAAGGTCTCGCCATGATGCAAGCCGCCGCCAAGTCCGCCCAAAGCAACAAGTGGGAATCCGTTCAGCAAAGGTTCTAGATGAAACTCTCTTTTGTAATTCCCTGTTACCGTAGCGAAAATACAATCACGGCAGTCGTCCAGGAAATCCGCGAAACAATCGCCACCCGCCCGAGTACCGAATACGAAATCGTGCTCGTCAATGACTGCAGCCCCGACAACGTATGGCAAGTCATCAAGAAACTCGCCGCCGAAGACACGCACATCAAGGGAATCTGCCTCGCCAAAAATTTCGGGCAGCACAGCGCACTCATGGCCGGCTACGGACAAGCCTCCGGCGATTACATCATCAGCCTTGATGATGACGGTCAAACGCCCGCCAGCGAAAGCTTCAAGCTCGTCGACAAACTCGAAGAAGGCTACGACGTCGTTTACGGTTATTACAAGCACTCCGCACAACACCTGTTCCGTCGCTTTGGCAGCTGGGTCAACAAGAAAATGGCAGAAGCCATCATTGGACAGCCCAAGACGCTCCACACCACGAGTTTCTTTATTATGCGCAAGTTCATCGCCGATGAAATCGTGCGCTACCCCCACCCCTTCGCCTACATCAGCGGCCTCGTATTCCGCGCCACCAAGAGCCTCGGCAATGTAGAAGTAAAGCACCGTCACCGCATAGAAGGCGAATCCGGCTACACACTCACAGGCCTCATTCGACTCTGGATTAACGGTTTTACCGCATTCTCCGTGAAGCCCCTTCGCGCAGCCACCTTCATCGGCATACTCTGCGCCCTCGTTGGCTTCGGAGCCGGCCTCTTTGTCATCTACAAAAAGCTCATGTTCCCCGAAGTCCCCGTTGGCTACACCAGCATGCTCGCCACCATACTCTTTACCGGCGGCATGATAATGCTTTTGCTTGGGCTCATCGGCGAATACGTCGGCCGAATCTACATCAGCATCAATCAGTCACCGCAATACGTTGTGCGTGAGCGGACGTTTTAGATAGTTCCTGACGGTATAGTTCCTCTATAAATGCGGGGCCATCCCACCAAAGCTTGCTACTTTCATTATAGAGCATTTGTCCCGTATGCGAGCGTAAAAAGCCAGGCAAAACATCGGATGCATCACAACCATCCTCTTTTGCTATGCTTTCAACAACCATCGTAGTAAGCAAGTCAATGGCTGCATTAATGCGATCAGTCATTACATCCATACACGATCACTCCCCATAAACAACAGCTGGTTCAATGCGGCATTAGACTTGAAGCAATACTGATTCTTTAATCGCTCCGGAAGTAACAGCCGAATGCAAATATCATCTGCAGAGGCAGAGCCAATCTCGCCAAACGCATTCGCCATATAAGTCACAATCGTACTATTGGTTGCATCATTTGCAATCTTGCCACCAATAACATCATATTTTGAGCAATCTTCCAGAACATCGGCGAAAACGTTTTTCTTTCGATGAGCAACTACACAATGAAGCCAAGATGATTCAGCAGTCTCATAAATTTTGATATTAAGACTGACGCCTACATTATACCGAAAAGCAGAGACAACGCCAAATCTTTGATTTGCGACAACGCCATTTTCTATAGCCTTCTGCGTAGAAATTTTAGCAAAGGATTCGGCCTGTTTCTTGTCAGTTGTCAGGTAAAAGCCTTGACCAAAATCCTTATAACGAGCGCACTTCTGTAAATCAGGAGTTTGTACTTCGCAAAAGCTACCATGGTAAAGGATGTCTCCATCTTTCAAGATATCAACCACAGATAGCCCCCTTCGCGTCAAGATACTGCTTTACATCGTCAAGTACAGCTAAATCACCCTCTACATGGAACAAATCCCACATCTTCGCGATATAATGATACACCCCCTTTTCTTCAAAAAGGGTTGCAACCTGCGGAATCGACATTTTCCACCTTTCCGCCGCAAGACGTGTAAGCCTAGTCTGCATATAGATGATTTGCGATTTTTCGTCCATCGTTAATAAAATATATAAAAACAAATTTAAAGCGTTTTTTTACACTTTTCAATAAAACCAAACCCCTCGATTTCGAGGGGTTTGAATCAGGAAAAAGGGCTTAGCTGATTTATAATTATGGCGAATTCGCCATCTTTAGCCTTAAGCATATGGCAGAATAATCTATATTGCACGCATACCTACCGAGAAACCAAAATAGCAGAATGCCCCAAGAACAAGCAACACAATCTAGCGAATGGACTACAGTCATCAAGCCCAAGGCAAGCCTCCTCGAAGTAGACTTCAAGGAACTTTGGCAGTATCGCGATCTTTACCGAATGTTCGTGAAACGTGATATCGTTACCTGGTACAAACAGACCATTCTCGGACCGCTGTGGTTCTTTATCCAGCCCATTATGACCACAATCATGTTCATGGTCGTGTTCGGCGGCATCGCCAAAATCAGCACAGACGGACTCCCGCAACCGCTATTCTATCTCGCAGGAATTTGCCTCTGGACCTACTTTTCGGAATGTCTGAACCAAACAAGCAAAACGTTCATCGAAAACGCGAATATGTTCGGCAAGGTGTACTTTCCGCGACTCGTCGTGCCACTCGCAACCGTCACAAGTAACCTCGTGCGCCTCAGCATTCAAATGGGGCTATTCCTGATTGTCTTTGCTTATTACCTTATCTTCACAAACGCTCCCGTACACCCGAACATTTACCTGTTGCTTACGCCTGTACTCATCCTCCTTATTGCAGCCCTAGCGCTCGGTTTCGGCGTACTGTTCAGCAGCCTTACCACCAAATACCGCGACCTCACATTTTTGCTCACGTTTATCGTTCAGCTTTGGATGTACGCAACCCCAGTGATTTACCCGCTCAGCACCATCGAAGACCCTCGCCTCAAAATGCTCATGCAGGCAAACCCGCTCACCAGCATCATGGAAACATTCAAGTTCGGCATGCTCGGCGTCGGAGAATTCAGCTGGGCAGCACTCGGCTACACTGCGGGCTTTGCCGCATTCATCCTAGCACTCGGAATTATCGTATTCAACAAAATCCAGCGCACGTTTATGGATACGGTGTAAATAGGTCAAATTAGACCATATCACCCACAAAAATTCGCCATTAGATTTCTTTTAATCTATATTATTGAAAGAGGTCTCTATGTCAAACAAAGAAGCACTACATCAACTCTACACACAATGTCAAAAAATCAATTTTGACGAATCCTTTGACATTATCTCATCGGCTAAAAACCAAGAAGAAGCCGATTTTTTCCGCATAGTAACAGATCTTATCCTGAAGCAAAAGCAGAAAAAAGTTATCGAAGAGAACCTGTTCTAGATGAAACGCTATATTTTATTCGCCGGATGCAACGGAACCGGGAAACAACATGTAGCCCGTTTTGAATCTGGGAAATGCATTTTTAAAGCAGAACACTGTCCTAATTGGGTTCCTTAGCATATCATGACCGCGATTGAATTTGAGAATATCAGCAAGCAATATCGACTGGGGCTAGTGAGCACAGGGACGCTCAGCCACGATTTGAACAGATTTTGGCAGACAAAAGTGTTGCGCCGCGAAGACCCCTATCTCAAAGTAGGCGAAGTCAACGATCGCGCGCACAAGGGCGACAGCGAATACGTGTGGGCCCTGAAGGACATCAACTTCAAGGTGGAACAAGGCGATGTCGTAGGCATCATCGGCAGGAACGGAGCTGGCAAAAGTACGCTCCTCAAACTCCTCAGCCGAGTGACCGCCCCCACCACCGGCACCATCCGCGCACGGGGCCGCATCGCGAGCCTCCTCGAAGTAGGCACCGGATTCCACCCCGAAATGACCGGTCGCGAGAACATCTACATGAACGGCGCCATCATGGGCATGAGCCGCGCCGAGATTACCCGCAAGCTAGACGAGATCGTGGATTTTAGCGGCTGCGAACGCTACCTGGACACCCCCGTGAAACGCTACAGCAGCGGCATGACAGTACGCCTCGGATTCGCCATCGCAGCACATCTGGAACCCGAAATTCTCGTGGTCGATGAAGTGCTTGCCGTGGGCGACGCCGAATTCCAGAAGAAAGCCATCGGCAAGATGCAGGATGTAAGCCGCGGCGAAGGTAGAACGGTGCTGTTCGTGAGCCACAATATGGCCGCTGTTCGTACATTGTGCAAAAAGGGAATCGTCCTTCAAAATGGGAATCTGTCATTTAAGGGAAGTGTTGAAGAAGCCATCACTCGATATTCGGAAGGTGTAAAAACTGAAGCTTGTTCCCATAAAATTATTGACGACTCTTTTCGTGTCGGCCAGCAAATCAACAAGCACAGGTTTGATTATGTCGAAGTGGCTATGCTAAATGATACGGAGAACATGGCCACTGAAGAGCCTATTAAATTGCAACTAAAGATAAAGCACAACGATTGGAAACAAAGAACTTTTCAGGTAGGTATTTTTATAGCCAATCAAAGCGGACAACGTGTCGCATGTTGTTATACAGATCCCGTAGAAGCACCTCAAGAAAAAGAAATATTTGATGTTATGGTCCGTATTCCGCACCATAATTTAGCAAAGGGTATCTACACTATCGACCTCAAACTTTCTGATTTCAATTATATTAATTATGGATCTGAATACGACCAAATAGCAAAAGTTTTGGCATTTGAGGTTAATTATGTCGATGAAGCACACACAAAACCATTTGGCAACTGGATTCCAAATTATGGAAACAGCTGCATGCGTGACGTCTCAGTAGAATTAATGGAAATTTGAAATGCTCCCTATAAAATTAGATTTACCTAAAAACTTTTTAGAAGAAGAAATTCGCAACGGATACACAGTATCCCGTGATATGAAAAAAATTTGGGCTGTTGAACTTGATTTGTTAAAGCAGTTTATGAATGTTTGCGAAAAGCACAACATAAGATATTATGCCGATGGAGGAACAATTTTAGGCGCAGTTCGTCACAAAGGGTTTATCCCCTGGGATGACGATATTGACATAATGATGTTTCGGGACCAATATCAAAAACTGTGCAAAATTGCAAAAAAAGAATTTCACTCCCCCTATTTTTTTCAAACAGAATACACCGATCCAGGTTCTCTACGTGGGCACGCACAACTAAGAAACAGCCTTACTACAGGCATATTAAAAAACGAACTAGCCCAAAGATGCAAATTTAATCAAGGGATTTTTTTAGACATATTTCCAATAGATTCCATTCCCGATGATGAAAATGAATTCACAATAATGAAGAATAAACTATTTCAAAAAAGAGAGGCCATTAATTATTGGAAAATAAAAGCTTATGAAAACTTTCCGCAAGAAAGCAAAAATTTAAAAGTCTCTTTTCTTCATTTTCTTTTTCGACATAACATCCTCAAATGGGAAAATCACGCACATCGGTTATATAAAAAATTTGAAAAAATAATGCAAATATACAACACACAGAAAACCCATAGAGTTGCAAAATTTTTTTGTTGGCCATTTCAAGAACGACGTATTTGGGAGCGTTCTGCTTTTGATGGTGACCCCGTATATAAGGATTTTGAAATGTTTTCAATCCCGTTACCACATAATTACGAATATATTTTAAATACTTTTTACGGGAAGAATTGGCGTGAATACAAAATTGGCACATCTACTCATGGTGGTGTAATTTTTGACACAGAAACAAACTATAAAGTGTTCTTGGAGAAATAATGATTATCGGTTACACAACTGGAGTCTTTGATCTATTTCATATAGGACATCTCAACATTATTCAGAGATCAAAAGCCCTATGCGATTTTCTCATTGTTGGAATAAGTACCGACGAACTTGTATTCAAGGAAAAAAAACATTATCCAATAATCTCATTTTCGGACAGATGCTCCATTGTACAATCCATTAAATATGTAGACAAAATCGTACCACAAGTAAATAAAAACAAACTTGAAGCATGGCAAAAGCTAAAATTCAACAAAATGTTTGTTGGTTCAGATTGGAAAGGAACAGATGCTTGGAAACAATACGAAATTGACTTCAAAGACAAGCACGTGGACATCATATACCTCGACCATACTGATGGAATATCCTCTTCTATTCTAAAAGAAAAACTGAATCTTATCTACTAAAAAAGCCCCCAAAAAAGAAGCTATCGTAATCAAAGGCATTATATGATTCTTCAGCAAATCCTTTTTCCTAAAGAAGACATCTGTAAAGAAACTGAATTATATTACAGAAACCCATCAATCCAATTTGGGGACGGATTCCTTTTAGAATCACACAAAGTTATTTCCTTTGACACCTACTTCAATAGTTTTTCTCTTGAAAAATGGAAAAAATACACCTTTATAGACAATCTATACTTACGTTTACATATTAAGGGAAAATGCAATATAGCTTTGTACGAAGCAACTTTAGTTAATGAAAGCGTACAGACTAGACTGCTCACATCAAGAAAAAAAGACAATCAAGAAGAAACCATAACAATATTGTTTCCTGAAACAAACACACTTCACGGAATATGCTATTTCGTAATATCTTCTGACGAAAATCCTTGTCAAATAATCAGTGGATATTATGGCACTGAAATGGATGCCGACCAAACAAATAAAGTCAGAATCGGTATAGGCATTTGCACATATAAAAGAGAACACTTTATCTTAAAAAATCTAAAGGCAATTCAAGAAACTATACTTGACAATCCACAATCAGAACTACACGACAATCTTGAAATTATAGTTTCTGACAATGGGCAAACTCTTCAAAACTTCGATTATACACACCCAAAAGTCCAAATTGTTTCCAACATTAATGCCGGTGGTTCAGGCGGATTTGCCAGATGTATGATTGAGGCAATAAAAGCGAAGGAGACGCTGAATTTAACTCATTTACTATTAATGGATGACGATATTGTCTTAGATCCAGCAATTCTATTGAGAACATACAAAATTCTTTTATTTCTGAAAAAAAGACACCTTAATAAAATAATAGGCGGGGCAATGTTAAAATTAGAAGAGCCCTCCGAACAATTAGAATTTGGCGCAAAACGTCAACAGAATCTCAGCAAGCCAGCTCTTTTACAAAACAATAAAGATGTAAATCTTTCTAATTTCCATTCTGTTGTCCATAATGAGCTATCAAACACAATTACGCCAAATTACAATGCATGGTGGTATTGTTGCATTCCATTTAATCATATAACAAGCAACAATCTCCCTCTGCCGTTCTTTATCCATTTTGACGATATAGAATATGGTTGCAGGCTGAATGAAGAAATTATTTTATTCAACGGAATCGTTGTATGGCATTCTTTTCAAAACAAATATTCTCCTATTCTAGTCTATTATGACACACGAAATAGACTTTTAACATCAATTATAAGAGATCCATTAACAAGTACATCTCGCTTCAACTTGATACAATACACCTTATTTCATTTTATAGCCTTTACAAATCGCTATATGTACATTGACTGGAAAATGTTTGTCCTCGCTATAAAGGATTTATGTAAAGGCGCAAACGCATTTCAACAAATAAATCCACCTCAGTTACACGAATCACTTGCTACAATCGCCAACATAGAAAAGGTTAAATGTAATGGATTGCGAATGAATTTTCTTTCAGAAAAGAAAATAAAAGAAATTTACAAAAAAATGGAAAATTTTTCTTTTTCTCAAAAAGTTTTATTGATCTTTTCAATTATAAATAGCTTTATTCCTTTGGGAAAAACATCGCCAATTTGCATAAACAATTTGTGTTTCCAGTCTTTTTGGGGACATAATCACATTGTTTGGAAGTACAGTGAAAATATAGAAGAAGGCGTTCGTTTAAAAAAATCGCTAGCAAAGGCAATTAAAGCTCTTGTTGATATGTTCATCTTGCAAGTGCTAATCATTTGGAAGTGGAATTCGGTTAGAAAAGGATTTCGTGCGGCTGTACCTGAATTAACTTCTATGGAATTTTGGGAACACTATTTAAAATTAAAAGAATAGCTTGTGTCAAGAGGATTACCTTATGTTCCATTATCTAATCATCGGTTCAGGTCTTTTCGGAGCAACATTTGCTAATCTAGCAAAGAAAGCAGGCAAGTCGGTTCTTGTCATTGACAAACGTCCACACATCGCAGGCAATTGCTATACAGAAAACATTGAAGGAATCAATGTTCACAAATATGGAGCTCACATTTTCCACACCTCCAACAAACAGGTCTGGAATTTTGTCAATTCCTTTGTTGACTTTAACCGTTATACCAACTCACCTATAGCTAAATCAAAAGGGCGCTATTATAATTTGCCGTTTAATATGAACACATTTAACCAGATATGGGGAACGGCAACACCCGATGCAGCAAATAAGAAAATAGATGAGCAAAGGACCAAAATATTAGCAAGGCTTAATGGCCGAGAACCTGCTAATCTTGAAGAACAAGCTTTAAGCCTTGTCGGAACCGATATTTACGAAACACTTATCAAAGAATATACAGAGAAACAGTGGGGGCGCAAGTGTGACGAACTCCCCACTTCAATAATCAAACGACTTCCGCTCCGTTTCACATACGACAACAATTATTTTAATGATCTCTATCAGGGCATTCCTATAGGTGGTTATACCAAGATAGTTGAAAAGATGTTGGACGGAATTGAAGTTCGCCTCAACACGGACTATTTTGCCAAAAAAAACGAACTAGAATCTATAGCTGAAAAAATCGTCTACACAGGCCCAATTGATGAACTCTTCGAATTTCAGTTCGGTCAACTTGAATACAGATCCCTGCGATTCGAAACAGAACTTCTTAATTGTGATAATTATCAAGGGAATGCGGTTATCAACCACATTGATGCGGATGTACCCTATACCAGAATTATCGAACATAAACATTTTGAATTCGGAAAGCAACCCAAAACAGTCATCACGCGAGAATACCCTCAGAATTGGACTCTCGGAAAAGAGCGTTTTTATACAGTCAACGATTCCAAGAATTTAGCCATTTATACCAAATATAAAAATCTCGCAGACGCGCAGTCTAAAATCATATTCGGAGGGCGCCTCGCAGAATACAAGTATTATGATATGGATGATGTGATTGAACGTGCGATGACAGTAGCTAAACAGGAATTTGGAATTTAATGTCTGAAAAACTTTTATCCGTAGTTATTCCCACCTACAATATGGAAGCCTACTTGCGTAGGTGCTTAGATTCCGTCACGCGAAGCGATATTCCTGACACTTTGGAACTTATCGTCGTCAACGACGGCAGCACAGATAACTCACTAGCAATAATGCGGGAATATGCAACCAAACGTCCTGATATTGTAAATATTGTCGATAAGCCTAACGGACACTATGGATCCTGCATAAACGCAGCGTTAAAGGTTGCAACAGGGAAATATTTTAGAATTTTAGATGCAGACGATTGGTTCAATACGGATTCATTAATAGTAATATTGAAAAAAATCAAAAAAATCAATTCTGAAGCTATTGTTACCCCTTACTGCAAGCACTACAGTTCTTACTGCAAAGTATTCCATATAGAAAAAGTACAATTTGAAATCCCGTACGATATCCGCAAAAAAAAAATTTGGGAACTTCAGGATTCCAATTATTTTATAATGCACTCTATCATTTATAAATTAGACACTATAAAAAAAGCTCATTTAAAAATGACTGAAGGAGTGTGTTTTACCGATTTTGAATTTTTAATATACCCCGCAAGCAGCGTCTCTCATATCACTTTTTTAAAAGAGGTTTTATACAACTACGATCTTACTAGAGACGGGCAATCTATAGACCCAAAGGAACTAACCAAAAATTACAAAGACTTAGCAAAAGTCGTAAAAAAAATGATTCCTTCATTTCCTCAATTTTCGGACTTCGCTATTTTTTTAACAACAAATATATTAGTATTCTTTTATTATCGAATGCTTTTCCTTTGTACAGACGACGCCCAACTTAAAGAAATTGACGATTTACTAAAACAATGCAATCCTGTTTTTTTCAAAAATTTAAATAAAAAGCTGCTTGGAACTCCTTATTTATGGCGTTTATTCGGAATACATTTTCTTTTTTATGAAAAAATAAAAAAAAGACTAGGTATTGACAGAAGATAGTATTTCGTCAGATTTATAAATACGCATTAGCTTAAAAAAAGAGCAATTGATGTTGAATTTTTCATTTTTCAACAGCAGAACCCTTGAGTCTATATCTGTTGGGATTTTTTTTATTTTCATAGCCCATTGAATGACGTCAAAAGAGACTTTGTAATACTGTTGTTGTAAACGCACTTCTTCAGGAACACCCTCACTCACAACACAAGGCAATCCATTATATTGAGCTTCTAGCAAAACAATTCCTAATCCCTCCCATAGCGAAGGAAATGCAAATACATCCATAGCGCTATAGAACGGAGCCGGATCTTTCTGAAGGCCCGCAAACACAACAGATTCTGCAATACCCAAAATTTCAATTTTCTGTCGAATCTTTTCTTGCAAAGGTCCATCACCGAGTAACAGCAACTTTGCGTTCGGTTTATTTTTGAGAACCTCACAAAATACATCTATCAAAAATTCATGATTCTTTTGCGGGAAGAACCTCCCCACATGCCCGATTACAAAATCATCATCCTTGATCCCATACTTCGCACGAATTTTCTTGCGGGATATTTCACTAAACTTAAATCGATCTGGGTCAATTGCATTCGGTAAAATAGTCACTTTAGCTTTCTTTACAGCACCTTTGCCCCATCCGTTGATAGCCGCAGCCTCACCACAGGCAAGCCAATGTGTAGCAAAAAGTTTGCTAGGAATGCGCATTAGAAAGCAAAGGAGTTTTTTCAAGAAAAAGGTGATTCCGGCACGAAGGCCGGAATGACAATTTGAAACATAGGCTTGGTGATGATGGGCAATACGTTTTTTCACGCCGGCAAGCATCGCCAAGAAACACACATAACTATTCATATACCAGTCTAAATGGCAATGAACAACATCGTAATGTCCTTGCTTAAAAAGCTTATACATCGTCCAAAGATGCTTTAACGGATGATGCACCTTGTCAGGAATCTGAATGCAATTAATTCCGGCCTCATTGAATCGTTCCAAAATCTGCGGATTCGGCTCGTACTGATACAGCAAATCAAAATGAATATCTCGCATACGAGAACAATAGTTCAGAACCACCTGCTCTGAGCCACCGCCTACAATCCCGTGAAGCACCTGACAAACGCAAATCATATCCAAAAAATATATATTTTCCACATGCCTATTAAAAGAGCCCTCGCTTATTCAGTCATTATTAATCTGTTCTTTCTTGCCCTTTGTCTCATTTTCGGAGACCTAAAGTTTGGAGCCATAGACGACTACTTTATGGCAGCAAGGCTCACAGGCGCACTAGTCACAGAATACAATCCTCACTTGATTTTCGTCAATGCCATTTACGGCTATGCGCTATCGCCACTGTACTATCTATTCCCTAAAATCGGCTGGTACTACATTGGCGAGATGCTTGCCGTATTCTTATCGTTTACAGTCATCGGTTATGTGTTATTACAACGGTGCGGTGAGCGTTGGGGCGCAATTCTAGCAGCATTATTTACAGCTCTTTTCGCAAGCGACTTCTATCTTGTCGTGCAGTTCACGCAATGCGCCTCCATCTTAAGCGCAGCCGGAATGCTGCTGTTTGCTTACGGAGTAATCACATATTCCAACAGTTCTGTCACCCTGGAGCATACCGATAGGGGCCAAAATAAAATCCAATCACTATTGAAAAGAAATATTCCATTCATTCTTGGCATAATTCTCATGCTCTGGGGTTCCGTAATGCGTTGGCAAGCATTCCTTATGGGCATGCCATTCTTTTGCCTTGGACTATTATTTATCCTCTGCGAATGTTGGAAGACGAAAACACACGTGATCGTAAGCCTCGCCATTCTTTTTACAGGCGCATTTGCTATGCACTATTGGGATCAAAGCTTATACAAGGCACCCGAATATGAAGCGTTCAATAAATTTCAAGGACCTAGAGTTATCCTTGGCGACAAAACGAATTACAACCAAAATGCAGTTTACGAAGATGCCGAAGAACTTGGATTATCAGGAAAAGACTATCATATGCTTAAAGAATGGACTTTCTATGATACCGAAGTTTTTTCCATAAACAAACTTAGCCATTATACAGAAATCATTCAACAGTATCAAAATAAAATCACAACAGAAAGCCTACCCCTCAATTTGCTAATTACATTGAGAAATTCCATACAATTTCCAATTTTCTGGATATGGTTTACACTGTGCATTTTCATATACACAACAAATCGTAAAAAAACTCTCTATATATGGACATCGCTTTTCATAATTCTATCGTTAATGGCATACCTCTTGGCAATGGGACGATTGCTATATCGAGTTGAAAGCGGTTTTTGGCTTTACGCTTCAGTCCTAGCCATCCCTCTTTTAGGAAAAATCAAATTCTGCATTTCACGAAAAACAGCTTGTTTTTCTTTAACTATTATCGCAATAGCAAATACAATAATCTACACCTCATCTGGTAATATTGTACGAGCACCAAATAATGGTGATGCAAGGACTCTTGTTGTTGAAGACTCCACAGACTACACACAAGTTTTTAGTTATATCGACAAGCAACCCGATAAAATGTTCTTACTCAGTATGAACGCATTTATGCGTTTCAGCCACCATCGCAACCCGCCATACCTTGCGACGTCCAAAGGCACATTCCGCAACACGGTTTCTTTCGGCTACTGGACACCTTATTTACCCGAAGTAACGGAAGCCTTAACTGATTACGGCATAAGTAACCCCATCAAAGACGTGGTACACGACAATGTCATTGTTCTTAACGAGCCACGACTTGCGGATTTTTTGCAAAGGCATTATTACGATAGCGTCGCCGTTGACACACTCAAGTCCATCGGTGAAATGTCATTCTACAAATATCGCATTGTACCGATAGCGCAAAAGCAAGCAAAGGAGGCTGAATAATGCAACGCCTCCTTTATCCGTTTATCGCAAGCGCCCTCATTACAATCGTTCCTTTTTTGCTGACCTTCGAGAAAGGGCAAGATATTATTCGTGGACTTTTCGGCTATGAATATTTTGCTCTGTTACTCTTAATCATTTTTGTGAGAGGAAAATTATCAGAGTTGCAAAGCAACGCTGAGGCACCAAGATCATTGCAAGGACTATTACATAATCCAAAGCAAGCTCTATATGCTTTCATTTTTACTCTATTATGCGCTTTACTTTTTTCAATCGCTTGGATTGATCTGCAAAACCTTCTCGCCATAAAAGCACAAAACACAGGATGGTATGGCACACTTCCCTTAGTCACCTGTATTCTTGCAATCGCAATGGTTTGGAAAGTAAGACCATTCAGCTTTAACACAATCTGCTTTATCCTATTCGTTTCACTAATACTCCATTTAGCCGTCCTCAATCATTATGCAGCACAACCCTTAGCCCAGTTCCCAACAATAGACAATCTCGAACGTACAGCTCCAAAGCCCGTTGAACGAACCAATATTGCCAAAGAATACAAAAGCAAATATATCGTTACTGATTCCGTTACAATCACAAACAACTACGTTGATTCTACACGAAATAACGTCATCATTCTTGTTGAAAGTTGGGGTGTTCCGCTAGACATCAACCGCTTCGAAAAACAGCTAAAGGCATTCGACGGAACCAAAAAGATTACCGGCATCCATAACCGAATGTACAGCAGAACACGCACCGCCGAGCGCGAAGATCTAATCAAAATACTTTCCAGAGATTCGACTGGTCACAGGGACACGACTTTCTTGCCCAAAACATTTGCGACCAACGGCTACAATACAACATTTCTATTCGGTGGAGATAGCCTTGAGCAATTTAGATACAAATACATTCATAACATAGGCTTCGAGCACGGAATATACGGTAATGGACTTGATGACACTGCAATGATTTCAAAAATCGAGAGGATCCTTACCGACTCAACCCAAAAGCATTTCATTGCGTGGACTACAAGAGACACAAGATTCCCGATGCAGGAATTTCCGAATATCTACAACAGCGATGCCGATGCAATCGATTCCGCCTACAGCCATCATTTAGGGAAGACGCTTTCATTAATCGCCAACCTTGCACGCCAGCATCCTGAAACTAGGTTTATCGTTCAAGGCGACCATAACCCTATTCTGTCGCCCATCAAATTTCAGGAACGTTTCTACAAGCGTTGGGTTCCCTTTATAATTCTGAACTAGGCGTTCCATATAAAACAGCCAATTCATTCTTGAATTGGCCTTTTTTATAATAAAAGTTATTTCATAGCAAGTGCAGCTGCAAGGAGTTTTGCAGATACTCCATTCGCCCGAAGGAATTTTGCCATTTTGGCCTTTCCTTTAGCAATCCCCTTGGCTTCACCCTTTGCAAAACCTTTAGCTTCACCCTTGGCCTCGCCTTTTGCAAAGCCTTCGGCTTCGCCCCTACGGCGGGCAGTCGTAAGCCCGGCCCAATACTCTCTCTTATCTGTCATACTGCCTACCACCTTTTTTAAAAAGTCCTTAGTCGAATTTTTCACCAACAGCCGCTCATAAACATCCCTGATTTCATCCGCGACATTCGCTGGAACACGTCTTGCCTTCGGCGAGTTCTTGAAGATTTCGAGCCACTGTTGTTCAAGTTCATTACCCCCAGCAGGGACGAACTTGGTTATATCAATTACAATATACCTCTTTTTCGCATAGACGGGAAGGGCCCGTTTGTCGCCTAGATCGGAGTACCTAAACACGCCCAAATCCTCGCGATATCCCTTGCAAAACGGTACCTCGAAATTGCAAAGCCAAATAGAATAAACAGCCGGCATCAAATAAGGATGCTCCTTGAACTGTTCCTTTGATGCCTCACAGTCCATAGTAATCTTAGCGTTAATCGTCAAAAGAGCGCTATATAATTCAATACGGTCCAAAAAATCATCGTGATCTATTCGTTGCATTTCAATATCAACAAAGCGTCCGTCAGCTGTACGGGCATGGATGTCGAAACGTCCTATTGAGCCTTTTTCAACCTCACCGTTCGACGAATCTGCTCAACCTGCGTAATCTTGCGGTCGTTTTCCAACCGCAAAAACGAGTTCAGAAAACTGATGAGCGTAGACTTTTTGTCGAATATTTTCTTGAAAACAGGATCCAACGTCGGATCGTAAAAAGTCTGCTTGCGAAGTTCAGCCTCTTGCTTTAATGCTTCAAATTCTTTTGCCATGCGTGTCCTTTAAACTTTTAAGGTCTCTACTTCTATTAACACGCTTTTTTGAGCATTCTATTCTAAAGATTTTTTGTAAAAATTGGAAAACAGCTAGCATCGTTTTCATAAATTTCAGAGTCAATTTTACCACAACCTACATCAAGTTGCAGGATGCTTATGTGTCTGAATCTAACAAGGTTGGTTCCTGGAAGTTGATCGGTTACGTTGCTCCGGGTTCTGCAAAGGCTGAATCTGAAGGTGAAACGACCAACTTTAAATATTTGGCCGGTGGTACTCTTGCCGCAAACGGTAGCGATGCTGCTGTAGCTAGCTTTAACGCTACTACATGGGCTGCCGTTAATAAAGTTGCATTGAATGAATGTGCTGCTCAAGCTAATGGTACTGCTGATAATGCTAACTGGAAAATTACAACAGTAGGCGCATCTAATGGCAATAGCTTGAAGTATACAGCATCAACAAGCTGCTCTCAGCTGACTCCGTCTTTCGACAAGATTGGCAAGTAATTAGCTGACCATAAAATGCTTTAAAGGCCTTCCCACACGGGAAGGTCTTTTTTAGTAAAATGTTTTTGCCATACTTCTTTTTTCCCGCATAAATAATTATTTTTAGGGAGTCGGAATTTAAAGGACATTTTTATGCATTGTATATCGTTGCTGGGGAGCGCAATGAAAAAAAAGGGATTTTCCCTCATTGAGCTAATGGTTGTGATTGTAATCATAAGCATTCTCAGTTCCATTGCCGTACCCAAGTTATTTGGGATGATGGCTAAATCTAAAGCATCCGAACTTAGTCCCGCAGCGAGAACGTACATAAAATTACAGGACGCCTTTGCTGGAGAAAATCATCAGCTTGGATCCTGGACCTCCATCGGTTATGTTGGGCCAGGAACAAAGGTGTCAACAGATTCTTCTAGAACGAACAGCTTTGGGTATGGTGGAGGAGACTTAAAGGGGAACGCCTATGCATCCGCCGTTAATACAAGTTCAGACAACGTTGTGGGATGGATTGCAACAAGCTTAACAGCCTTGAATGATGTCACAACAAACTCATCTTGGACGATTACAGTTTCAATAAGTAATGCAGGTGTACCTCATTATGTAGCCACCATGCCCGCCAATGCCGAAGCGCTGACTCCAAGTTTTACCCGGTTAGGACATTAACAAAAATCCAACTCGATTAAGAATTGGATTCATATATAAAAAAACTTATCAGGTTACATTTACTTAGTGGCTTTAGCCACCATAGTCTTTTGCAGTTCTAGTACTTTTTCTTTGGGCAAGTACGAATACTTCACGATTTCATCGATAGGCTTGTTATCTGCAAGCATATCAAGGGCCGTAGCAGAGCGTTCATTATCACGTACTTTTTCACAGCTTTCTTCAATAGCATCGCTACATGCACTGATATAGTCTCTCACATTCGCCTGCTTGATTAATAGTTCGTCGCTTGCTGTATCGCATTCAATTCGCCTTAGAGCTTCCTCGAAAGACGAGATTGTAAACTTAGTAAGATCTACAATAATATACCTATTTCCCTTAGAAATTGGAATGGCTTCGATTTTTACAACCTTAGATCGATTGTGAAAAAATCAATTCAATATAATCAAAGGAACCCAGCGGAAATAGAAAGACTGTACAAAGCCGGACTGTTCCAAACTGCCCATCGGGCGGTGATCTCCGCGGATTATAAATTGGTAATCAGGATGCTTCTCGGCAAGTTTTGCCAAATGATTCATTGTATTCTGTTGCAGCGTCAAATAAGTACAGTCCACTTCGGAAAGAGAAAGTGTTTGACAAGCTGACGATTTTTCAGAAATTGTTGCAAGCTCGTAAGGTGGATGAGCGTCTAAGGTGGTCCAATAAATGAATTTAGGGATGGAATCCGTGATTAAAGAATCCATAAAAACAACAATCGAGGAATCGCATATTCCGTCAAAGCCGTAATGGCAAGTCGTCAATCCTCGATTCAATAGTTCCTGTTTAAAGAGTAGGCTATCAAAACCGAATTTTGCATAATTCTGTTCGCGTTCGTAGAAATTTCCATCATAGCCGTGTAAATACCAAGTCTGGAAGTTTTGCTCTTTAAACTTCTTGGGAATAGGCGTATCATGAATGTTACCGCCTGATGCGCCGAAATCTTCCCACTCTGCGCCTTGAGTATGGGATGCGTCACGCGGATAAAGACCAAGGAATTTATAATTTGAATTCGCGAAGGGTTCAAGAAGGGCTTTCGTGTAAGCAACTGATTCATTCACTCCATAGCTTTCGACCAAGACTACAATGGTCGGCTTGCGAAAATCAGTTATAACATTTTTGCCCTTTTGCCAAAACGATATCGTAGACTTAATATCTTCTTGCAAAAAAGAATTCTGTCCAATAATTCCTGGTGTACAGAGTTGCCAGAACCATTTCTGAACAGCGAAATCCATAATAGGCTGGCGATGCTGAAGACTGTTGATGCCCGAATTTAACGCAACGGAGCAGGGGACGATGACAAATACGGCCCAATGTGGTAATTCAAGATGATTGGCGCCCCATAGAATTTGACGAGCGAAAAGAATCTGCATCGAGATAAGGAGTAGTGGGATGGCAAAAAATAAGATGATTCCCCACCAATAAAATTTTGCGAGCCCCCAAACATCAGGGAGGGTCAACAAAAATGTAGAATAGAAAAAATTCCCCGCATCAGCAATGAAGAATAGAAGAGCAAAGACCGCGTAAACCGGCAAAATAAACTTTCTTTTTCGGGGCGTTGCCGTAGTTGCAAAAATCATCAGCACATAAACACCCATCGTCGTATATGCATCTACAGAATCCGATACAATGGCGAAAATGCAGACTGAAACAACAAACGGCATCTTGTACAAGATTCTGCCGTAAGGAAGCGACAACAGCAATAAAAGGAAGAATATGTCTGCGGAAAAAATCCCGTGCAATTGAGGAGAGTCAAAAAACATCGTTGCGAGATAAGGGAGAAACGCTGCTATAACGGGGGTAAAAAATAAAGGAAATATTTTTTTCATTAATATTTTCAGGAAACGGTTACTGTACAAAGTCTAACAATGGTTTATGGGGTCTTATAAAATAAAAAAAACAGCCATCGGAAATTTTCCCGATGACTGTTTTTTGTTTGTCAAATATTAAATTACTTACCGATGTTCTTGAAAGACGGTGTCAACTGGAAGCATGCGTCGGAGACATCAGCGGTGTAGGTCACACTATTGCCATTGGAAGCTTCCTTGGTGGTGATCGTCCAAATATTAGCATCTGCAATAGCGCATTCATTAAGGGCAACCTTGTTCTTTGCCTGCCATGTTACAGCACCAGAAGAACCCAAAGTTGTAAGAGCAACGGCACTGTTTCCGTCAATCGTAACTGCTGTACCGCCAGCGGTATATGCAAAATTGGTCGTGTTACCAGCAGCTGCTGCGGAGGTTGCACCCGGAGCGACGTAGCCAATCAATTTCCAAGTACCGACAGCATTGCTTTCAGACACATAAGCATCCTGCAACTTGATGTAGGTTCCGGCTGCCGGACCAACTTCAGAGGCCTTGGACTTAGCGATCATACCGAAGAGTTTCGGAACTGCGACTGCGGCGAGGATGCCCATGATAACGATCACGACCATCAATTCAATAAGGGTAAAACCTTGCTTCTTCATAGTGTATCTCCTTGTTTTGTTACACATTCTTTTGAGCGTTATTGCTCGTTTACATTCAGTAATATATCTCTTTTTCTTCGAAAAGCAACACTTTTATCAAACTTTTGTCAAACTTTTGTCACGTTTTTGTCATGACCGGGTTTTATCTATGACCAAAGTGCCGTTTTTCGCGAAAAATCGCAAAATATTAACCAAACTTTCCGATGAACTATATATAGATAATTTTTTACGAAAAAACCTTTTTTTACTGTTTTTTATATTCCAACTTGGAATATTCGTGATAGTGATCACACCGCATCGCGCACATTCTGTATAAAAACATTTACACAAAAGCGGCATTTTTACGCCAAAAAGAAGGTTTTTATCCTTTTTCGCTCGACCATTCCCATAAAAAAGCCTCCCGCAGGAGGCCTATCTCTGAAAAATATCAGGGCTATACTATATAAGCCATTACTTCATCACGGCGTCAGCGAGGACTACGCGGTTACCTCCAGCCTGCATAGCCATCTGCAAAGAGGCTTCT
The DNA here is from genome assembly GCA_045224895.1 of Fibrobacter sp. Classification (GTDB taxonomy): domain Bacteria; phylum Fibrobacterota; class Fibrobacteria; order Fibrobacterales; family Fibrobacteraceae; genus Fibrobacter. The sequence goes on along the minus strand of JBGVAT010000051.1, from coordinate 10,548 downwards.
GCGGTGTAGATGAGCGAGCCGGCGTCGCTTGCGTGGGTCGGCATCACGGCTACACCCATGCTGAGCGTGGTCGCAAGGATTCCGTCGCCATAGGCAATCTGGAGCTGAGAAATTTCGTTGCGGATGCGTTCGGCACGGTTCTTCGTGATGTTGAGGTCGGCGCCCGGCATGATCACGCAGAACACATCGTCGGAGTAGCGGCACGGGATGTCTTCGCCACGGATGTAGCTCGGCAGGCGCTGTCCGAGTTCCCAGAAGAGCTGTTCCACAGCGTGGCGTCCCTGGGAGGCCTGTACGCCAGGAATGGCGTCGGGGTAAAGCATCACAATGCCAATGGGCGATCTGTGACGGTTTGCAGCGGTAATTTCGCGATTGAGGGATTCTTCCATATAACGTCTATTGAAGAGTCCGGTCAGCACGTCACGGATGCTGTGCTGTTCAAAGCGCATATTCAGGTCCTGGTTTGCCACGTAAAGTCCAAACGCGGCAGAGACGATGCTCACCTTGGCCTGCCAGTATTCCTTGGTTTCGTTTTCCGGGAGCTTGTCGACCTGAATGGTCAAAATGCCGAAGTGTTCTTCGAGGCCTTCGATGGGGGCGCAAATGGCAATGCCCTTCGGGCGGTGGTGCAGGTGGGTGCAGCCGCTAGAGACTTCGGGAGAGCTGTAGTCGGTCACGACGATGTCACCGGTGTTAAAGCTAGCGCATTCGGCGGGGGTCACGGTTTCGTCACTGATAACGTTCGGGCCAAAGCGGAAGATCTGCGAAAGTTCGGTCTGTACGCCGCCGTACATATAAAGTACACCGGAAGCTTCGGGGAAGAGTTCCGGCATGAGTTTCTGCATCGCTTCGATGACTTCGGTGAACGGGCGGTTGCGGAGGATGCCGAGCTTAAAGCCGTTCCAGGCTTCGAGCGGGAACCCAATCTTGACGGCTGCGGCATCGAGCTTTTTAATGGAGGCCGGCATCGGCTGCTGCTTGAGAGCCTCGGCAGCGGGGATGGCACCCGGCGGCAACGGGTTCTTCTTTTCTTCGTCCACCGGACGTACCGAGACGAACTGAGAGACTTTCGGCTGAGGCTTGTTCAGCACTTCGTTAAAATCATTTTCGATGGCTTCGATCTGACGGCGGCAGAAGGTGTAGAACACAAAGCCAAGTACGGAGCCCCAGGCACCCACGAATATGAACTTCGCGCCGGTGGACATGGTTTCTTCGGGGACTACGTAGGCAGCAATGACGCCCATCAAAAAGGCGACCAACCAGAAAATATATTTGACGATATTCATACCACAAATAATATTAAAATATTACAGGGCAGGCAACAAGATTATCTATTTTTGGGGGTATGACAATCCTTGAAAAACTCGCTCTCGTACTCCCGGCAGTCGAATCCCCCGCCCGTTACATGGGTGGCGAAGCCAACAGCGTTATCAAAGACCATAGCAAGATGCTTGCCCGTATGGCGTTCGTGTTCCCGGACACTTACGAAATCGGTATGAGCAACAACGGTCTCAGGATCCTGTACCACGTACTGAACCGTGAACCGGATTTGCTTTGCGAAGTGGGTTTTGCCCCGTGGGACGATATGGCCCGCGAGATGAAAAAATATGACATTCCGCTGTACACGCACGGAAGCTACACGGCAGTCAAGGATTTCGAAGTCGTGGGGCTTACGCTCCAGACCGAACTCAACTTTACGAACGTCCCCTACGTACTCGAACTGGCCGGGATTCCGGCTTGGCAAAAGGACCGCGCCGAGAGCGATCCGATCGTGGTTTCTGGCGGCCCCGCGATGGGCAACCCTGAACCGGTAGCGGACTTCTTTGACGCGTTCATGATCGGCGATGGCGAAAAGCTGGTCGTCGACTTCGTGCGTTGCGTGGGCGAAGGGCGCAAGGCCGGTCTCCCGCGTGCAGAGATTTTGAAGAACCTCGCCAAGCTAGACGGTGTGTACGTTCCGACGCTCCGCGAAGTCGTCAAGAACGAATACGGAGTCATCGTGCCCAAGGAACCGGCAAAGGGTTCTTACGAACATACAAACGGTGTACGCCGCCAGTTCATCCCGGTACTTGACCCTAAGGACTACCCTATCAAGAATTTGATCGCAAATATGCAACTTGTCCACAATCGATTCAGCGTGGAAGTGATGCGTGGTTGCGCTCAGGGTTGTCGTTTTTGTCAGGCAGGCATTTGGTACAGGCCATGCCGCGAACTTGATCCGGATGATGTTCTGGACATCGCCAAGGCAGGCATCAAGGCGACAGGCGAACGCGAACTTGGACTTTTGTCGCTTTCAACGGCAGACTACAAGCCGGTCGAGGCCCTCACGGACTCCATCATCGACGACCCGTTCTACGACAACGTCGACGTGAGCCTCCCGAGTATCCGTGTCAACAGTTTTGGACAAAGTCTCGCCGAAAAGGTCGCAGCACTCAAGGGTGGTCGCAGTGCCACATTCGCACCGGAAACAGGTTCCGAACGCATCCGCAAGATGATCAACAAGACCATCAGCGACCAGGACATGTACGACGCAGCAGAACACGCCTTCTCTAGCGGATTCAACAAGATCAAGCTTTACACGATGATCGGATTTCCGACCGAGAACGAAGAGGATATGCAATCATTCTGTGAGCTTATCTTCAATCTCGTGAAAATCGGTCGCAAGTATAACCGCGGCATCCAAATCGCAGTTTCCATAGGCATTCTCATTCCGAAATCCTTTACGGGGTTGCAATGGGCTCCGTTTATGGACAAAGAAACGGCTCTCGGCCACATCCGCTACGTGCGCGAAAAGTTCTACAAGCACCCGAACGTAAAAATCAACTGGGCAGCCTGGGAAACAAGCTTCCTCGAAGCCGTGTACAGCCGTGGCGACCGCAGCCTAGGTCCCGTCATTTACGCCGCCTACAAGAAGGGCATCATCTTCGAAAGCGACAGCTACCGTTTTGATTTTAACAAGTGGCTCGAAGTCTGGGACGAATGCGGTTACGACACTAGCTGGGTTTACCGCGAACGCGACAAGGACGAAGTGTTCCCGTGGGACTACATCCACGCAGGCACGTCAAAGCAGTACCTGCGCCGCGAATGGGAAAAGGCGTTCGATCCGACATCCGCTCCAGTGCCGAACTGCAAATGGGGTGACTGCCAAAAGTGCGGCATTCCTGGCTTTGGCAAGGAGATCGTTCTTGCGAACGATCCGGTGCGCCACAAGGCGCCCAGCCGCACGCCCGAAGAAATCAAGAAGCTTGTGGCCGACCGCCGCCCCAGCCAAAAAGTCCACTACAGTTACAAGATTACGTTTAAAAAGACGGGTATCAGCCGATTCTTGCCGCACCAGAACATGCTCAGCTTCTTCGAGCGTACGTTCATCTGCGCGGGCATTCCCATCAAGTTCAGCGAAGGGTTCAGCCCCAAGCCGCGCATCGTCAACATGGGTGCGCTCCCGCTCGGCCTCGAAACGTACTGCGAACTCATCAGCGTGGATTTGCTCCAGCCGCTCGACATCTCGCCCGAAGGCAAGCAAAAGACCATCGAGAAGCTCAGCGCACCTTTCCCGCACGGTATGGAGATCGTGGACATCGAGCCCTTGAAGGAAAAGCTCTCGAAGCACTTCCCCACCGCTATTATATATAGGCACACGCCCGAAAGCATTCCTGCCGACCTTATGGAAAAGTTCGAGCAGAAAAAATTCCCGGTGGTCACAAACCATCGTGGCCAGCAAATGGATTTGAATGAGCTGGTGAGCGGGCTTGAGATTAAGGACGGGACAATCTACATCCGCGTCAAGTGCAATAACCAGGGTACGACGCCTAGCCCGTTTGTCGTATTTGCGGGGATTCTCGGTGTTGAAAACGATCCGACCAAGCTCGACGAGGCTGCCCGCCGAATTCTAGTCGCTAAGATCGCCATCGAGTGGTAACAAACCAACAAAGGCGACCCCGGTGGTTCGGCAAGCTCACCAACCTAATCCGGGGTGACAGTCCGGAGTGGCGAGAATGACAAGTTCTATTCTGCGGGGAGAATAATCTCGATGTGGCTGGTGCTGACGTTCAAGAAGTGTGTACGGAACAGGTCCTTCTCATTTCTGTCGCACACGCGCACTTGAGTAACCGCGATAAAATCCTTGTTTTCACGGATATAGTCCGTCAGGCGCTCGTCACGCAACGTGTCGATTTCACCCGTAATGACAAAATTATCTGTCCACATTTTTACTAGCATACTCTCAATATATAAATGTTACTCCAAGTAAGAAGATAAAAACGTATTTTTTTAGCCCCTAAAGCCTTTTTATCGTATATTATTCCATATATAACGAAAAGAGGTTTATTATGGCACCGAAAAAAATACGCACGATTCCGGGGCAGATGGCTTACCACAACGCCGAATTCATGGAAAGTGATGCCGCACGCCCCATTCGATTCCTTTCTGAATTTTTCCAGCCCGCACAGATTTTCAACCAAGAAGATATCAAGAATTCCATTGTGTTCTTTGGTTCTGCACGTACGCTTCCGCCCGAAGAAATCAAGAAGCGTCGCAAGGGTTGCAAGGACAAAAAGGAACTCGCCCGTTTAGACAGGCTCTCCAAAGTGGCCGATTCCTACACTGCCGCCCGCGAACTTGCGGCCAAGCTCGGCAAGTGGATCAACAAGCGCCATCACGGCTACGCCATCATGACGGGCGGTGGTCCGGGCATCATGGAAGCGGGTAACCGCGGTGCAACCGATGTCGGTACGCCATCTGTCGGCCTGAATATCAAGCTGCCATTCGAACAACATTGTAATCCGTACATTGACAACGAACTGAACCTTCAGTTCCGCTATTTCTTTGTTCGTAAATACTGGTTCCTGCGTATGGCCCGTGCGTTGGTCATTTTCCCGGGCGGGTTCGGCACTCTCGACGAAGCCTTCGAAATGCTCACGCTCATCCAGACCGATAAGTACGCGCAACAGATGCCGGTTGTCATCTTCGATTCCAACTTCTGGAAGAAGGCGCTCAACTGGGAATTCTTTGCCGAAACGGGTATGATCAATCCGGAAGACTTGAAGCTGTTCAAGTTCTGCGATACGGTCGACGAAGCCTACGACTTCATCACGTCCCGCCTCGAAGAACAGAGCGAAGAACAGGTCACGTTCGCCAGAACGCACGTTGAAGACGAAGAAGCACCCAAAATGAAAAAGTAATCCAGCTTTTTCACCCCCTGTTATGCCCGCCACCGAGCGGGCATTTCCTTTTTTGCTAATTTTTTCCATATGTTTTGGAACGACTTGGCTGAAACAATGGACAGGGTCTCGCGCAACCTCGCTTTGCGCCCCAACTACACCATGGAAGAATACCAGCGGTGGTTTGACCATAATCCTGACTTTAAGCACAACGGCAACGCCGAACGCATAGAGCTCATCGAACCGCTTTCGCTCGAAGGCACCAACCAGCTCTACCGCGCAAAGCTCTGGCTACAGCACCCGCGCGACGAAAAGCGCTACGACGAAAAAGAAATCGTCGTCAAGATTTGCAAGTACTGGGCACCTCCCGGCAAAAACCGTCTGCACCGCCTGAATATGCTCCTGAGTGCGTTCCAGGATGAAATCCGCATCAACAACCTCGTCCGTGCAACGAACATCGAAGGCGTCGTGCAAACATACGGCGGGGGCATCGCAGGGCGTCACCCCTACCTCAAGCTGGAATTCATCAAGGGCTGTTCCTTAGACAGGGTCATCAAGCCAAAGCTCTCCGACGATGAAGTCGTAAAGCGCGTAGCCCAAATGGCATACCTCGCCAACACCATCAGCCAGCTCCATTACTACCAGATTGTCCACAAGGACATCAAGCCCAAGAATTTGCTTTTGTGCCAGAACCCGCAACACAAGAACAACCACAAAATCTTGATTTGCGACTTTGGTTACGCCCAGGCGAAAATGCGCGAATCCGTTACCGAAGGCGGCGGAGTCTTTTCGCCAAGCTACAGCGCTCCCGAACTCGCCCAGTCTAGCGAAAACATTTCATACGCCGTGGACTACTTTAGCTTTGGCGCCGTGATGCACGAATACCTGACCGGAAGCAAGCTCTACCCGAAAGCCCGCGAAATCTACACCGAAGAAGGACGCCTCATCACCAAGCGCTACACGGAATACATCGAAAGCGGTCGCGAGAACATCTTTAACGATCCGCGATTCCCCGAAATCCACGACTGGATCGACGCCCTCACGACCTCCGACGCCGCCGAGCGAATGAAAAGGAGCCCGAACCTGTTCGCCATAGCGCACAAGCTGCGCGAAGAGGTTAACGATCTGGGATTCCGCGACGTCAATACCGATTTTTTGTGGAACCAGCTGAACGAGTACAAGAAACATACTCTTTAGTCCCTAAGGCAAATGCATTCTGCCAATGATTTGTTTATATTCATTGGTATGAAGAAAATATTGAGCCTTATCTTGACCCCGTTCAAGGTCTTTAAATTTCACCACTACGTGACGCTTGCCGCTCTCGTAGCGATCGGAATTTTCAACTTTGAAACAACCCTCAACCCCACCATCCAGCAGATACGCCAGGAAAAAGACATTCACGAGTCTTTTGACAAGTGGTGGAACGAAGAACGAGCCCAGGAATTCAAGAACGTGGGACTCACTCCCGACGACAAGCTAAAGGAGCAGGAACTGCAACTTTACAAGGAACGTTACCGAGTCGAAAATCCGACACCGATTGTCGAAGAACGCGTCGAGGAAATGAAAGGGGAATTCCTCGATTGGTGGGAAAACCAAGGCGGAAAGGAGCAATACGCCGCAGAACACGGCACCTTCCCTACCGACAGGGATTACCAGGAAGAACTTACCAAGCGGATCAACAATTATACAGACAAGTTCATCCGTTACCGTTGGGCATACGTCCCTAGCCGCGGAAACACGGAGAGCCTGCTCACGTGCAGCCTATTATTCCCTAGCGCCTGGTCTTATATTTTCTTTGTCGTGATTTTTATGTTCGCTTTGATGCAGCTCGAAAGACGCTGGAACGCCCTTTACGTTTACGCCTTTGCGATCGTGGTCGCCATCGTGAGCGGATTCTTTGTGGACTTGCTCGTGAACACGTCATTCTTTGACCAGTTCGCAAACCAGAGGTACATCGGCGTTAGCCTGATGCTTTGCTTTTTACTGGGAGCAAACGCATTTGACCAGGACAGGTCTGCGATTCCATCTTACGTAAGCAAGATTTCGCAGTTGGCGCTAGTCGCAAGCATTGCCATAGACTGGTTCTTGAATCCAGGAATTTTCAATGCCGTGGCCGTGGAGTCGCCATTTTTCTTTGCGCTGGGCGGACTTGCCGGCTACAAGATGCCACACCGTTCAGATGCCGTCGCAAAGCCAACCGTAGTCAAGGAAGAAGCAGAAACTCTCCCGCCTGGTGAACGCACCCGCAAGATGATCAACGACGGACTCGAAGCAGCAAGTCGCGGCGAGAACGACAATGCGGCCCGCTTGCTGCGTTACGGGTTGACGGCGCTATTGCAAGAAGAACCGGTCAAGTTTATGGAAGTGAAGGATGCGGTCAACAAGATTGCAGCCTGCTACATCGAGATTCCGAGTACGCAATGGCTAGAATGGGGCGCAAACGCCAAGCAAAAGAACATCCCCGAAGCAGCGATCACGCTTTTGGAGAAGGGCATTGCCAAGGAAACGGATGCAGGGCTCATTCGCAAGGCGCACCTTGACATCGGAGCGCTCCGCATACAGACAAAGTCTGACGTGAACGCTGCGATGGAGCATTTGAGCAAGGTCATCAAGGAAAAGGATGACGACACGCTTGCCGAGCAGGCCAAGAAGCTTATGGAAACCGGCAAGGACATCCTTGTGGAGCAGGCCTACGCTGCCCCCAAACGCTTCAAAGTCTCGAATTAATCTTTCCTGCTGTCACCCCGGCCGCAGCCGGGGTCGCCTGATACCGTGTAAGTCGATCCCGGAATGAATCCGGGATGACTGTAAAAAAGGTGATGCCGGAACGGAGTCCGGCATGACAATGGGTCCGCGGGATGACAAAAGGATCGGGATGACAGTGTAATTGAAACAGGCTCTTTCCCGATGTCACCCCGGCCGCAGCCGGGGTCGCCTGATACCGTGTAAGTCGATCCCGGAATGAATCCGGGATGACTGTAAAAAAAGGCGATGCCGGAACGGAGTCCGGCATGACAATGGGTCCGCGGGATGACTGTAAGGGTTACTTCACGATGAACTTGTTGGCGGAAAGCGTTTCGACTTGCACGATGTAAAGTCCGCGGTTAAGCGCACCCACATCCATCGTCTCGCTCATCCCCTGCACCGTTTTTTGCATCAGCACGTTGCCGCGCACATCCATCACCTTGACGGACTTGCCCACGACAGAACGCGGCACATTGAGCGAAAGCGTCTTCCCAACAAGAGATACCCTTGCCTTTGCAGCAACGGCAGAACTCGAAATCCCAGCAGAGAAATCCACAGGCTTCGTCACTTCGTCATAGCGAGCCACAAGCGCCATCATGTACCAAGTGCTATGCGGCAGCCACTGTTCAATCCAACGCCAGTTGTTCCAGCCTTCTTCCAGCGGATCAAAACCCACAGCGGCAACGCCATCATCGTCCCAGGCGATTCCCGAACCGTCCTGGTTCTTTCCGGTGATTCCGTTTGCAATGCCGCCTTCGAGAGTCGCATCGTATTTAGACTGTCCGTCATACTTTGCAGGATTCTTGATACCCTTGCCATACATCATGCAAGTCGCATACGGATTCTTGCCCAAAATCCAGTCGAGCTGGTCTGTAGCATACTTTTCCACATCATTCGTAGAGACATCCTTATACTCTCCATTAAAAATGCGCATTGCATACATCATCGCCGCAGAGAGGCTCGCAAGGCGGGCATCTTCCCCCTGCCACCAGTAATTACTTTCGTTATCATGCGGAATAAAGAATCCATCCTTGATGGCTCCATTAGTCTTGTAAGTCTGACGAGCATACCCAAACGGGTTATCAACCTTATTCGTAATATTGACAAGCCATTCCAAATGAGTCCTAATGGCTCGACGAACATCAGACAAAGTTTCGTTCACGCAGCCGCCACCAATCATAGTCAAACAGACCCAGTCAGGAACGCTACGATCATGAATTTTCACACCGTCCTTTTCGTCAATGGCATCAACAACTTCACTGTAACGAGCAAGTGCCATCAGCGGAAGGCCAGCATCACTAGCATGCCAGAACGGACGCGTCTTTGCATCGTCACTCCAGAAATAGCCATCATTACTTACTCGAGATGACAAACTCTGGGCTCGGTCATAAGCATCTTCCAGATACTCCTGTTTTTTTGTCGCCGCATACAGTTCCGTCGCCGCCAAAAGCGCCGTGTAGTCGTCGATGATGTTTTCTTTGTGGTCATCGCAGTATTCACAGTTGCCACCGATGCTCTGCTTTGAAGCCAGATGCGCATAGCCCTTTTCGGCAGCAGCCAAATACTGTTCGCTCGTAAAGTCACCCTTCAGACCAAGTCTTGCGACACTAGCCAAGGCGGCAATCGCCATACCACCGCCTTCGCGGAAAGCCGTCTGGTAATCTGCAGTCTTTTTGCCATCAGAACCGGTAAAGGCACAGATTTCACGCTTGCCCAAAGGACTGCCCCAGTTATCAAAAACGGTCATGTAAAAATAGCCTTCTTCGGCAAGCATACGAACCAAGAAGTCCGCACCGTAGGCAGCCTCATCCGCCGCATTCGTCTTAAGCTGAACGTCAGAACTCAGCAAAAACATTTCGATCATTTTCGGAATGCGTTCAGACGCAAAAGCAAGTGACCAAACCGTGAGCGGAATCTGCTGCGGGTTCAGATAATTCGCATAAGACAAATGCGAAAAGTACTTGCTCACGTCGCCACTCGCATCGTACCAGCCGCCATGTACATCGACCTTTTTGCCGGAACTGTACACGGTCATTTCTTTGTCCCAACCTTCGACAGTCGGGTCATCCGCACGGTCATCGTAGAAATAATTCAGTACCGAACGAAGCGTGTTCTTTGCCAATGCGTTTTCGGCAACAACAAACTCGCCAGAATTTTGCGGTTGTCCATTCTCGGAGACCTGCAACGTATATTTGCCAGCCGTAAGGCCCAAGGCGGTCAGATCGGCCACATAGAACTTGCCGTTATTGAGCCAGTTATCCGGATTCGAGCCAGCCGAAAGCTTGCCGGTTTTAACAGCGGCCCCATTTGACATAACGCTAAATTCCGCACCATCGGTAAGATTATCGCTCTTGACAATCACAGAAATGGGCTGGCCAACATCGTAACCGACCTGGTTATAAAAAAACTTGGTTTCAGCAGAGGCAACACCCGCGCTTAAAAGAATCGCGGCGGAGAAAATTGGGGAAAGCTTATATATATGCATAGGCTAAATATAAATTTTCAATGTTTTGGGGAAAAGTAAAATAATCCTCATACGAGAGGGAGATTCCCGCTCGGTGGCGGGAATGACATGCAAGGGGATCAAGCGAGAGGCCACTTGTGGACTCGCATTTGATACCCGCAGCAGTCAGGCCTCAAAGAG
>JBGVAT010000050.1:0-19122 GCA_045224895.1 Fibrobacter sp. | reverse complement strand
TGCCCGGGGCGGGACTTGAACCCGCACGGAGTTGCCCCCAAGGGATTTTAAGTCCCCAGTGTCTACCATTCCACCACCTGGGCAGGTTGTGCGTCCAGAATATAGAAAAAATGAGTGGAGCCCATCAAAAAAATGAGGGGGCGAAATGCGATTTTTATCACATTTTTCAGCAAAAACATATTTTGTGTTTACAAATGTTTACCTGGCTATAACTTTTATGTATATTACGAATTGGAACAATCCGAAAAATGGTTCCGTTTTATTGCTAACTTTGGGTCGATTTGGGAGTTTGTCGCTTGGAGATTTCGTTATGTTAACAGTCGGTTCAAAAAAGAGCGGCTACACATTGGTCGAAGTCCTGGTCGTTGTGTCGATCATGGGCATCTTGTCGTCGATGGGTGTGGTCGGCCTGCGTAACGCGGTGATCAACAGCCGCGTCAAGGATTACGCCGTGAACACGGCGGCTTTTTTGGAACGTGTCGCGAACGAATCCAACAGGCTCTCCAGCCCCGTTTGCGTGATGAAGGCCGGCGACCAGATGCTCGTTGCCTACGTGACGGATAACTGCGATGACCATCCGGCAGATCATTTCGACAGCTTTAGCATCGAGGCCCCGGCTACATTTAACTGTGGCGCGAACTTCGCCGATGGACACGATGTCCAGGGGAGTGACTGGGCCAACGGAATCATTTTCCGCCCGCGCATTGGGCTTTCGGCCGCTCCGACCGAAGGTTATGTCTGTGTGCAGTACGGTACCAATTCCAACTATGGGGTTGCCGTAAAGGCTAGGGACAAGAATATGATTATCCCGATGTGGAACTTGGATGGCTCCTGGACCCGTTTGTAGGTGTACTATGATGAAGCTTTTGAAGAACAAAAAGGGATTCGGAATTGTCGAAATCTTGGTCGCTGCTGCGGTCCTCGGTTTTATGTATATGGCCGTCCTGAACCTTCAGGGGGGCAATCATGACGCCTTGCTGCGCATCCGTGGTCGAGACGGCGCCGTAGAGGTGGCCCAGCAGGTTCTCGATTCCCTCAAGTCCGTGGGAATTGCGTCCATCCCGTCAAAAGCGAATAGCGATACGACCTTCGAAGTCGAGGCCATCAACCGCAAGTGGGCCCGTGGCCTCGGCGATTCGGCAACCGTCACGTACACGCCCGAAGTGACTGTTGCGGCGACTTCAAATTATACATCCCAGAATACGTCCCAGTTCGAGACTCTCCAGCACGTTTATGCCAAGCAGGTCAAAGTCAAGGTCTACTGGGATTTCAAGGGCTCCACGCAGTCCATCGAAGTCTCAAGCGTTGTAAGATGAGGCATGGGCACGGCACTTTTCGCAGCCCACTGTCTACTGCCTACTCATTATGTGCATAATCACCGGGCGGTTCTTCCCGTTCTCGGTCTTGTGGATCGTTAATTTACCTGTACTGTCGTAGCTGAACTGCTCGCCCACGCGTTCCCCGTTCACGTACGTGAGGCTGTCCTTCAATATGCCACTCGGGTACCAGTTGCGCCAAATGCCCTGACGCTTGGATTGACCTTCGACGGTGGGGTTCCCCCAGAAGCCTTCGCTTGCCATTCTGCCGCCCATACTGTCGGGGTAGAAACTGCGGGTCACAAGGAGAATTGGCCCATCATATTTCCATTCTGGATTGTTGCTAAAATCCCAGTGTTCCTCATAAAGTAATTTGTGCCCCGGTTTTATGTAACGGACTGTAGCCTTGTGCTTGCCGATGTTTTGGCTGAACGCGTCTTTTTGACTCAAGGAGCAGCTATCTAGATTGCCGTAAGGGTTCGCGTATTGAACAAACGAGGTTTCGGCACAGAAAAGTTTGGTGGATCCTTCGCATAATCCGTAGAGAAATCCGTCCCATCCGAAGTTGTTTTGGTTCTTGAACACGGTTTCCCTGAGTAGGCTTCCGTGTTCGTCAAACCATGAGATTCGGGATGGATCATAGCCACAGTCGCTGACATGGATGTATTCTAATTTCTTTATGATAGAACCGTCCGCTCTGTAGAGTGCGGTGGGATGCGAATAATGATCTCCGCATTCTGCATCGCCAACGTATCCCTCTTCGAGGAGCTTGGACTTGCTGCAGCTCTCGGCGGAGGAATCCGGGGAACCAAACGACTCGTAGTAGAGTTTGTACTTGCCCTGTTTTTGGCCCTTGAAACATTCGTAGTCTTCAAGGATTTTGCAGTCCCGGCTGTAGCGCTTGAAAAATCCTTGTGTTGGTTGAAGACTGTCAAAAACGATTTTTTTCTCGTTGTGGCAGTTGCTGTTTTCTTCGGCGAGAATTCCGTTGTCGTGCCATTTTTTCCATACGCCAGTGGGGTTCCCCTTGTCGTCATAATGTTCTTCGAATGCCTTTACCCCATTGTGGTGATAGCCATCCCAGTCGCCAACGGGGTGGTCGTCCTTATAGAATTGGACTGCTTCGACTTTCTTGTTTTGGTAGTAGACTGTCCACTTGCCGTCTTTTTTCCCTTTGTTGTAGCGCCCGATCATTGCGACATCGCCAAAACCCGTCCAGCGCTTGAATTCGCCGTGCGGGAGGCTGTCTTTGTAAGGGATCTCGAGTTCCTTGATGCCGTCGTTGTACCATTCGTTGCGCTTGAGGATCTCTCCGTCCGGATAAACCCAGATGGAGGTCTTTTTGACTCCGTTGACGTGCCAGGCGAGGATCTGTTCTTCGGCACGTTCGACAGTACAGCCGGCGAGACTGCATAAAAGGGCGGAAAAAGCAAGCAAATGACAGAGTTTCATTGTTCGTAAAGTAGAAAAAAAGGTAATTTCTAGTTGTGACTGAGCAAAAGAAAAAGACAATCGCCGAAACTTTGCACTTAAAAATTCAAACCCCTTGGGTTTGGCTTGTCTTTGTCCTTACGATTTGCCTCACGGCCCTGTTTTACGTTTCGCAAAAGCCGCAGGTCGCCATATATTCCCAGTACGTCAAGTCGCTTTGCGATTACCAGTTTGCCGAATCCAGCCTGATGCGCTCGATGGAACGTGTCCGCACGGGTGCCGATGTCGATTCGGCGGTTGTCATTTCGCAGATGATGATGCTCCGCGAAGTGGTGGTGTCGTTCGATGTGGGTGTCGAAAAGCTCAAGCATGCCGGTTATTCGGGCCCGTCGTCTGCCTCGGTGCTGCTCTTCAGGACAAACGTCCTTGCCAAGATTTCGTGCCTGCATCGCTATCTGACCGAACGCATGGAGTGGTTCGATGAACTCGAATCCGCTTACCGCTCGATTGCGGACCTGCCCGTTGAAACGTCGCTCCCGCTGATGCGCAAGCTCGATTCTGCAAGGCTCGGTTACGACGTTTCGCATGACGACCAGATGAGCCTGCCTATGCCGCTCTCGGCAAGCGTCGAGGCGCTCCTCCAGGAAAACCAGGACCTTTATAACGCATGGAATAACTTCGACAACGATAAGACGCTCAGCGAAAGTGACGAGCTGCTCCACTTTTTCCAGATGGAAAACCTGAAAGAAATCTCGTTGTCGGCGAACATCCCGCTTGCGTTCTACTTTTTGTCGCTGGTGCTTTTGCTTGCGACGTTCTTCTTCATATTCAAGTCTAAAGAGTAAGGTTTTAAAATGTCCGTATTTAGAGTCCGTAAAGTTGCTTTTATCAATTTTGGTTTGCTGTTGATGTTCCTTGCCTGCTGGGTGTCGTGGTACATGTACCCGCTTGTCAGGAGCATTACGAAGGAATTTTCTTGGGAATACGGCTTTGCCGCTGCCGAATGGGAAGAACACTTTTTTTATGGCCGCGTGAGCTATGCCGCCGTGCCGAGCCTGTTTGGCGGATCGAACATTCCGTTCTTTGACAAGGTCTTTTTCCAGCTCAACGGTGATATGGGCTGCACGTTTGTCCTTTACGCCAACGACGAAATTTTGGACTACCTGGCGGAATGGTACGATTTTTCGGATACGAATGCGAGCGAAATTTCGATGGAAGTCCGTGCCGTGAAAATCGGGGACAAGTACATCGTCAAGTCGATGCAGTCTTCGAACGGAGCCCTCAGCTGGGAAGACCTGATGGACGGCTACCATTTTTACTGGTGCTTTGTGGGCGTAGGCCTTGTCTTTGTGATGCTTGCGTGCGGACTCACGCTGGTTCTGATTGGGGCGCTGCATAGGCCGCACCGTGCGAAGCGATTGAACTGATGAGACGTTCTTTTTTTGCAGCCTTGCTTTTGGGGGTGCTTGCGATGCAAGCTTTTGCGGCGCCTGCGTCCTCGTACGACTCGCTTGTCGTGTCCGTCCATGATGCGTCGGTCCGGAGCCCGGCTGGAATCTGGTGGCCGAGTGCTGCGGAAACTGCGACACCAAAGGTGAAAAAGTCGCAGAAGCCGTTGCTGGTGAAGCGCGTGGACGCATCTGTTGTCGTGTGGTTCCATGGGGGCATGGGCAGCAGCAACTGTGCGAAGGGGCTTGTGGCCGGTAGCGATTTTGCAAAGCTCTATCCCGGTAAAATCGTAGTGAGCGTGTCCGCCTGCCGCGAGAACCACTGGGTCACGAAGGCTATGATCGATGCGGTGGATGCCGCACTGGATTCGGTGGCGCTCCGTCGCAAGTCTCCGGTGGAACGTGTTTCGCTGGTGGGCGTTTCCGATGGCTCTCTGGGAGTGCTGGTCTATTCGCTCGAGGGGCGCCGGACGGTGGAAGACCGTTTGCTGGTGAGTTCTTTTGGCGGGTTCCTCGGTGAGCCGTTGTCGCTAGCTTCGCCCCAAAAGATGCGGTCGGGGCGTTTCCGCTTTTTGCAGGGTGGCAACGACAGGCTATACCCGTCCGACAAGACTGTTCCGTGGATTACGGAATTCTGCAAGGACGTTCAGGTGGACTGCGAACTGCGGTTCGACCCGGAGGGCGAACACGACTGGGCGTACTGGAAGGACAAACACGTCGACTGGATCCGCGACGCCATCCGCAAATAATTTGCGCCCCGCCCGCATGATGTACTTTATGCATTCTGTTTGGATGTTCCTCTATAAATAGCCTCATTTATAAGCATATCCCCTTGACAAATGGGTGTATTTTTTCAAAATTTGGTTCACCACGCGGATGTGGTGGAATTGGTAGACACGCTAGATTCAGGTTCTAGTGCTCGCGAGGGCATGAAGGTTCAAGTCCTTTCATCCGCACTGAAAAACCCGGTAGACCCCTACCGGGTTTTTTGCTGTCATCCCGGACTCCGTTCCGGGGCCACCTTACACGACACCCCCTCACAGTCACCCCGGACACCGTTCCGGGGCCCCCTTACACGGTACCCCCTTCACAGTCACCCCGGACACCGTTCCGGGGCCACCTTACACGGCACCCCCTCATTGTCATCCCGGCCCCTGTGCCGGGATCCCCTTACACAATCAATATGTACATTTGTTGATATGAGCGATATGTTTGACGACGAAATGGACCCCACCGAATTCTCGCTGCAAGAAGTAGATGGCGAACGTGTTGTGTTGCGCCCGCTGACCGAGTCCGACGTGGATCCGCTGTTCAAGCTCATCGACGAATCTCGCGAGTTCTTGTCGGAACACCTGCCGTGGCCGGACGAATGCCAAACGCCCGAAGACGTTTCGGCGAGGATTGATTCCTGGAATTTGCAGGCCGAAATGGCGAACGGCGCCTGCTGGGGCATCTTCGAAAAAGTCTCGGCGGGGGCTGGCCTTGGCGATGCGCCTCGCGAAAGAATTGCGGGCAGCGTTATGCTCGGATGGGTGCAGTGGAAGAACCGTTCGGCAACAGTCAGCTATTGGCTGGGGGAGCGTTTTTGCGGTCGCGGCCTTGCGACCGAGGCGCTTCTGTTGGCGTCTGGTGAGGCTTTTGCTCTGGGGCTGAACCGCCTGGAGCTGACGGCATCCGTCGAGAATCCGAAGAGTTTGGCGGTTGCTCGCCGTGCGGGGTACCTCGAAGAAGGTGTTTGCCGCGAGTACGAACGCCTCCACGGGACGTTCCAGGACCACATCCGCTTCTCGCTCCTCGCCAAAGACTTCTGCTAAACCCCCTGCAGTCCCCCCGGCCACAGTGCCGGGGCCACCTTACACGGTTTAAAGGCGATGCCGGCACGGGATGAATAATAATGGATCCCCTCCCTAGCGGTCGAGGATGACGGACTTCCTACCGCCTACTTCCTACATCCTACTAAATGGTTACCTGGGTAAACGAGAAAATTTTTTTATCCTTTGATTATTCTCCAAAACACTTCTATCTTATAGCTTATGGAAACAGGAGAAAATCATTTGGTTGAACCTGATGTCTTGAAGTACACCAACTACCGTGTGTACTTGCGAGACTATTATGAGTTCAAAAAGAAGACGGTTCCGGCGTTCAGCCTCCGTTTCTTTGCCGAGAAGGCGGGGCTTTCGAGCCACGCCCATTTGAAGCTTACGATCGACGGCAAGCGAAACATTACCAAGAACACCGTCATCAAGCTCATTCACGGCCTCGGACTCGAAAATCAGCGTGCAGCCTATTTTGAAAGTCTCGTGTTCTTTAACCAGGCCCAGACGGACGCCGACAAGCAGGTCTACTACGCCCAGCTCTTAAAGGCTAGCCCGCGTTCCAAGCTGCACAAGATGGACAAGGCTCAGTTCCGTATCTTCCGCGAATGGCACCATTCCGCCATTCTCGAGATGGTGGCCCTCAAGGATTTCCGCCCGATTCCCGATTGGATCTCCAAGCGCCTCCGCGGTGCCGTGACGCCCGCCCAGGTGACCGAATCGCTCAAGCTGCTCGTGGAACTGGGGCTCCTGGTCAAGACCGCCAACGGCTACCGCCAGCGCGATCCGCTGATCACCACCGACGACGAAGTCCAGGACCTGATGGTCAAGATGTACCATCTCCAGATGCTCAAGCTCTCGGCGAGCATGATTTCGGATCTCCCTGCTGCCGAAAGGGATATCTCTGCGCTCACATTTAGCATTAGACGCGAAGATTTCCCCAATTTGAAAAAACATTTGCAACTCATGCGCAAAGAACTACTAGATTTCTCTGCAAAAGCGGGAGAGGCCGAGGATGTCGTTCAAGTCAACATCCAGCTGTACCCTCTAACGCGAGGAGTATGAAGTGCGTTTTTTGGGGTTGATTATCGGATGCGTATGCATGGCCCTGTTGGGTGTTGGATGTTCTGATTCCGACACGACTGCCGGTATTGAAATTGGAAATCCCGAGGTGGCAAAGGGCCTTGGGCTTACTGCCGATTTCTCTATCGACTATTCTGATACGACGCAGACCCCGCTTGCCAAGTCCGCTTCGAGCGACGAAAACTTTGTTATCGACACCTTCCGCGTGACACTGACCGAAGTCCGCTCTTTCGGTAGCTTCTACGAGGGCGTTTTGGTCAACCCGGAAAATGGTCTTGTGATTTGGCCGTACAAGGATAGCCCGGTCAAGGTGCTGCCCATCTCGTTCACGGACGGGGACGTTGTCGAAGACGCCTTTGAAAACATCAACTTGCAGGCCAAGGCTCGCCTCAAGGAAATTGGGGTTTACTTCCAGATCGAACGCAAGGAAAACTTCAATGCGATTTACGGCCGCGTTCGCGTGGACGGAAAGTATGTGCCCTTTGTTTATGAGCTGTCCAGGTTCCAGCTGTTCACGCTCCGTTATCGCTATTCGCAGTTCGAGGTCAACGACTCTACGGTGAACTTGTCCGTGGCGTTCCGCGTACACCGCTTTGTGGACGGGCTTGATTTTGCATCTGCAAAGGTGGGCGAGGACGGCGTTATCCATATCGGCCGTGACTCCAATGAACAGATCTGGGAAGTCTTGAACGAACGCTTTGTCCCGAGTTTCCAGGCCTTGCGGTACGAATATACCAACGATGATGGCAGGACCATTATTGACTATGTGGACGATGTCTTGAACGCGCTCAACAACGTGTTCAACAAGAACATCGTTACGAATGGAAAGTTTAACGAGAATAATGAAGACTGGTTTATTTGGACGCAATACCGTGGAGCCGCAGAATACTCCGTTATCAAGGAAAGCCAGTCCTATGTGGCCCAGGTCCGGGTGACGGCGGGTGGCGATTCCGCCCACAGCGTCCAGCTCCTCCACGAAAACATCCCTGTCGTCAAGGGCGGTCGGTACAAGTTCATATTTACCATCTGGTCCGATATCGAGACGACCGTTACGGCTCGTCTGGGATCGTCCATTACGTACGAAAAGAACGGCTTTGAAGAAAAGGTCAAGGTCAAGAAGACTGGGCAATCGTTCGAGAAGGAATTCACGGCGGACGTGACCGACCCGTTTGGTCGCCTGGATTTGAACCTAGGCCTCAAGAAAGCGACATTCTGGATAAAAGACGTCCAGCTCATACGATTCAAATAGCGTTTTTGCTGTCACCCCGGACCCGTTCCGGGGCCACCTTACGCATTAAAAGGCGATGCCGGCACAGAGGCCGGCATGACAATAAGAATGTCACCCCGGACCCTGTTCCGGGGCCACCTTACACAGTAAAAGGCGATGCCGGCACAGAGGCCGGCATGACAATAAAAAACGGCATGACAATACACAGTCCCAAAGGCGTGATTTTACCAAAAAAATCACTTGGAAATCATGTTACATTTCTTATATTTTTCGCACGATTGGGTGGAATCGAAACCTTAATGAATAAAAGGCTTTTTTTAGTTATGATTGCAAGAACCTCGCATGGTGTTGTGGGGGTGTTGTGAGCTATCCTGCATATAGCGTTTTGCTGCGCGTAAGCAACATTGAAAAACCGGAATGGTTGTCAGTGGCGTTGGATAGCATGATCAATCAGACAGTAAAACCAGCTGAAATTGTAGTCGTTCAAGACGGCGAACTCACGGATGAACTGCATACAGTCGTGGACCGTTACAAGAACGAATATTCAAAGCTATTCAAAGTTTTGCCAATGTCGCACAGGGCGGGCCTGGGGCATGCCTTGCGGGAAGGAATTCTGGCTTGCTCCAACGGATTTGTCGCGTGCATGGATGCCGACGGCTATTCCGTGCCGACCCGTATCGAAGAGGAATTCGACGCCATGTTCGAAAAGAAGGTGGATATGGTCGGTTCCGTCGTGAACGAGTTTGTCGGCTCTACGGATAACGTTGTCGACAGCAAGTCCTATCCCGAAACGTCCGAACAAATTTACAAGCTTGCCAAGAAACGTACGCCGATGAGTCACTCATCGGTTTTGTTGAAAAAAAGGATGGTCCTGGTCTGCGGCAACTACGAAAGCTGCTATATGGCCGAGGACTTTGCGCTGTTCATCAACCTCCTGAATATGAGCGCCAAGGGCTACAACATCCAGAAGCCGCTGGTGTACAAGCACTTTAACGAGGAATTCTACAAACAGCGTTGTGGCTGGGCCTATTTCAAGGCGATGGTCATGTTCAACAAGAAGTTCTTCAAGACGGGGTGGTTCACGTACCGCGATTATGTCGGCCGCTCCATCAGAACGGGCATTGAGAGCTTTAGGCATTATGCAGTGAAAAGACGATTTATGCATAAGAGCTACCTGAGTCAAAAAAATTAATCAATTAACGAATTGCAATGGGTAAAATTGTGTTAGACAAAAATTCAAAGATCTACGTCGCTGGCCACCACGGTTTGGTCGGCTCTGCCATCTGGAACAACCTCAAGTCCCGCGGGTACAACAACCTTGTCGGCCGCACCCACAAGGAACTCGACCTTACCGACCAGTACGCCGTCAAGAAGTTCTTTGACGAAGAACGCCCCGATGCAGTGGTGCTCGCGGCAGCATTTGTCGGCGGCATCATGGCCAACTCGCTCTACCGTGCCGACTTCATGATGATGAACATGAAAATCCAGTGCAACGTGTTCAGCGAAGCCTACGCCCACAACGTGAAGAAGTTCCTGTTCCTCGGCTCTACCTGCATTTACCCGAAGAACGCCCCGCAGCCCATGAAGGAGGACGCCCTCCTCACTAGCGAACTCGAGTACACCAACGAGGAATACGCCATTGCAAAGATCGCGGGCCTTAAGATGTGCGAAAGCTACAACCTGCAATACGGCACCAACTACCTCGCCGTGATGCCCACGAACCTCTACGGCCCGAACGACAACTTCCACCTGGAAAACAGCCACGTGATGCCGGCCATGATGCGCAAGATCTACCTGGCAAAGCTCATCCACGACAACGACTGGCAAAGCATCAAGGTCGACATGGACAAGCGCCCGGTCGAAGGCATCAATGGCAACGCCTCACAGGACGAAATTTTGAAGGTACTCGCCAAGTACGGCATCGAGAATAACAAGGTGACCCTCTGGGGTACCGGCAAGCCGCTCCGTGAATTCCTCTGGAGCGAAGACATGGCCGACGCCTCGGTACACGTGCTCTTGAACGTGAACTTTAGCGACATCATCGGCATCGAAAAGTACTCCAGCGTGCATTACGGTGCAAGCGTCGACGGAGCCGTCGACCGCAACCACAGCGCAGGCCGCGGCGGAGCCATCCCCAAGCTCGGCGAAATCCGCAACTGCCACATCAATGTTGGCACGGGCAAGGAACTCACCATCCGCGAACTCAGCGAACTCGTGGTGAAGGCTGTTGGCTTCGAAGGCGAAGTCGTGTTCGACGCCAGCAAGCCCGACGGAACCCCGCGCAAGCTCATCGACGTAAGCAAGCTCCACAGCCTCGGCTGGACGCACAAGGTCGAAATCGACGAAGGCGTGCAGAAGCTGTTCGACTGGTACAAGGAATCTTTAAAAGCATAATAATTCATAGGATAAGCAAGAAATGACCAACCGTAACGTAGCACTCATCACAGGCGTCACCGGACAGGACGGCTCCTACCTTTCTGAATTCCTCCTCTCCAAGGGATACGAGGTCCACGGCATCATCCGCCGCTCCTCCGTAGACTACCGCGAGCGCATTGCGCACCTCGAGGGAATGCCCAATTTCCACCTGCACTATGCAGACATGGGCGACTCCATGAGCCTCGTGAAGGTCGTGGGCAAGGTCCAGCCGACCGAAATCTACAACCTCGCCGCACAGAGCCACGTTCAGGTGTCGTTCGATTCCCCGGAATTTACTGCCGACGTGGACGCTACTGGCGTTCTCCGCGTTCTTGAAGCCGTACGTACCAACCACCTCGAAAAGACCTGCCGCATTTACCAGGCCAGCACGAGCGAACTCTACGGAAAGGTCGAAGAAGTTCCGCAGAACGAGAACACCCCGTTCCACCCGTACAGCCCGTATGCAGTTGCAAAGCTTTACGGCTTCTGGATCGTGAAGGAATACCGCGAAGCCTACAACATGTTCTGCTGCTCCGGCATCTTGTTCAACCACGAATCCGAACGTCGTGGCGAAACCTTCGTGACCCGCAAGATTACGCTTGCCGCCGCCCGCATTGCCCAGGGCAAGCAGGACTGCCTCTTCCTCGGCAACCTCGACAGCCTCCGCGACTGGGGCTATGCCAAGGACTACGTGGAATGCATGTGGCTCATTTTGCAGCACGACAAGCCCGAAGACTTCGTGATTGCAACCGGCGTGCAGCACACTGTTCGTGAATTTGCGACCCTCGCGTTCCACCACGCAGGTATCGAAATCCGCTGGGAAGGCGAAGGCGTGAACGAGAAGGGCGTTGATGTGGCTACGGGCAAGACCGTCGTTGCCGTGTCCGAAGATTTCTACCGCCCGACCGACGTGGTGAACCTTTGGGGCGACCCGACCAAGGCCAAGAAGGAACTCGGCTGGAACCCGCAAAAGACGACGTTCGAACAGCTCGTGAAGCTCATGGTCGAAAACGACATGCGCAAGGTCGCCGCCGACGATGCCGCAAGCCGCGTCCGCACGAACCTGGCCGAATACCTCGAAAAGGGCCTGGTGAAGTAATTTGTTCTTGCCCAATTGTTTTTTTTGATAGTTTTTTTCTATGGGGCAGAATAAGCAAGTCGCCAAGAATCTAATCTTTAATACCATCTCATTTGGTATTAATTTTGCGATTTCTTTTCTTTTTACGCCTTATTTAATCAGGACTGTTGGAAAAGAGGCTTATAGCTTTTTCCCTCTTGTGAACAATATCATTGGTTATTCAAGCATCCTCACAGCGGCAGTGGGTTCGATGGGGGGACGCTTTATAACCATGAGTATTTATCAGAATGATAAAGAGAGTGCAAATCAATATTTTAATTCTGTTTGGGTTGCGAATATTTTTCTATCCATATTGTTCACGATTGTATCTGTTTTTGCTGTCATATTTATATCGGACTTTCTTACGGTTCCCGAATATCTTGAAACAGATGTTCAATGGTTGTTTGCTTTTGGTGCGATGTCTATGATACTGGGGCTTATAACGGGTCTGTTTGGAATAGGCACATATGTTAAAAACAGACTAGATCTATCAGCTTCGCGAAATGTCTTGACAAATGTAATTCGCGTTCTCTGCATACTTTTGCTGTTCTATATTTTAAAGCCAACGATTATTTTTATGAGTCTGTCTGCTTTTATAGCAGCTATAGTTGGTGTTTATTTCAATTTATCTTTTAAGAGAAGGCTACTTCCAGAACTGTCTGTCAATCCAAAAAAATATTTTTCCTGGGATAAAATAAAGGAAACAACCTTTTCTGGAATATGGAATTCCGTAAATCAACTGAGTTCGGTTCTTCTTGGCCAGGTCGATTTATTGATAACAAATATTTTTATCGGGGCTGCAGCTACAGGTGATTATGCCATTGCCAAAACTGCTCCAATATTGATTTTGAATCTATTGAGCATGCTTTCGGGAACTTTTATGCCTCATTTCAATATTTTGTTTGCCAAAAAACAAATGGCGGAATTGATTAAAGAGGTCTCTCGTTCTATAGAACTTGTTTCCTTGCTTATTGGAATCCCTATGGGTTTTTTGCTTGTTTTTAGTGGGGATTTCTTTGATTTGTGGGTTCCTGGACAAGATTCAGAAAAACTTTATTGGTTAAGCTTTTTGACCGTGGCTCCTTTGATAATTGGAGCTGCAATTAATCCTGTTTATGGTTTGTTTGGAGTCGTTAATAAATTGAAGATCCCTTCAATTGCGGTTCTTATTGGAAGTTCGTTGCAAACTATAGTGATATTGATTGTCTTAAAGACTACAAATTTAGGCATATGGTCGATTCCTGTTGTATCAGGAATACAAGCTGTTTTGCGAAATACTCTTTTCACAACTGTATATGGAGGCTTTTGTTTGGGGCAAAAATGGAGTACTTTCTTCCCTGCTTTGTTTAAGGGAATTATTGCCATGCTTGTTGTTGTTGGAATAGGGCTTGCAATTAAGCCTTTTATAGAAATAAATAATTTTTTCACTTTAATTGCTGTATTTGCGTTTGTTGGAATAGTTTCATTAGTGATAAACATTAACATAGTTTTTGATAAACACGATCGAGAGGTCGTATTTAATATGGTAAAAAATAAAATTAGGCGATAAATCGTATGGAATATATTGTATTAAAAGAAATAAAGGTCTCGGACAATAGATGTGAATACATCTTTAAGTGTCCGGAAGCCATGTCGCACTATATCGCAGACTCATCTCAGACATTGTTTGTCGAAGTGCCTACACAATATAACTTAAAAGAAGTACCTGAAGCTCTTCTTGCGGTTCCCTTTGTTGGAAGCGTAATGTGTGTAAGTATGTTATTAGGGTATGGAATAAAAGTACCTGAACTTGATAAAACATTCTATGAATGTATTCCCGATATAAAGAATGCTTTCAAAAAAATGTTTCCTTATGCGGTTTTTTGTTTTGAGTGTAATGCTGAAAAATTAATAGATTGCAGTTACGAGACTCATAGTATTCCTTCCGTATTTTTCTCTGGTGGTCTTGATGCCACAAGCGCTCTGATTGAACATGTAGAGGAAAAGCCCTTAATGATTAATATTTATGGGGGGGATTTATTACTGACCGATACTGATTCACATATAGCATTGGAAAAATATTTTAAAAAGTTGTCTGGTCAAATTGGGAATGACTATGTATTTGTAAAATCGAATTGTCGCAGATTTTTTGACGAACGAAAGATTGAGATAGATTGCTTGAATAAGATTTTGAAGCCAGAAGAAAACCATGGATGGTGGGCAAGTATTGCGCACATTTTATCCATGTCCTCTGTTATTGCGCCAATAGAATATTTAACAAAAACAGGAAACAATTATGTTGGGTCCTCATATTCTATAAATTCTACTGGTTTTGATGCCAATAATGTTGATATGGTCAATTCCATTAGATTTGCATCTTGCAAATTTTCATCAGTAGATGATTTGTTAGAACGAGATGATAAAGTTACAAAGGTTGTAAAATATTGTACGGCAAACAAACTGAACGTTGAAATTAAGGTCTGTTGGTTTGCTAAATCGTCAGAGAATTGTTCTCATTGTGAAAAATGCTACAGAACGATACTAGAAATATTGAGTAATCATGTAGATCCAAATGATTATGGTTTTAAGATTGATGCGCGTGGTTATAAAGAAATGCGGACGTTTGCTAAATATCATTTGGTAAATACTGCATTTTGGGGGGCCTCACAAAAAGCATTTTTGAGTGACAGAGAATATTGGGCAAAAAGAAAAGAAATATCATGGATTTTAGACATAGATTTTAATAATCCTAGAAGACTTGCTTTATACGGAACATACCGTAAAATTCGAGGTCTCTTGGGACGAGTGAAACGGAAAATTGTAGGATAACGGTTAAGGTATGTCGTTGATAAGAAAAATAACATACTATGCAGCACACCCTCTTGCTGCGTTGCTCAAAGTTCGATATCTTGGCAAAAATAATCTGGAAATCGCTGCAGTCAAGACCATGAAGTATGATCTTACAAGATTTACCAAATATGCAGGTGTATTAAATCCTGATACAAGAGAAAATCTTGAGGCGAGAATAATTCATACGTATCATGGATTAGAGAAAGGGCTAACTATGCCAAACCGAAAATATAATTTCGGTCATGACGCCGTTTCTAGCCTTGTCAATTTAATAAAGCAATATACTACTAAATATGGACAACCTGAAGGTCAGGTGGAACATGCCGTTGGAATCCTTAAGGCGTATCTTGAAATGCATAAGGAATTTGATGGTAGAGACAATGCTGTTTTTTGGGACGCAATTCATAAATTGACAGATGCTTATCCGTCAATACAGCCTGCAATCCAACCACATGTATCCTCAGAAGAATTTTATAAGTACGCATCTTCAGACTTTGTAAAATTTGCAAAATCAAGGCACACATTGCGCCATTATGCCGGTCATATCAGTGAAGATGAAATCAAGAAAGCTGTAGAACTGGCTATGACTGCTCCCTCGGCTTGTAATCGGCAACCGGTAAGAGTCCATTGTGTTTGTGACAAGGAAATGGTCAATAAAGTTCTCGCTTTGCAAAGTGGCAATAGGGGTTTTGGAAAAGATGCTGATAAAGTTCTAATAATTTCTGGAGACCTGGCTGACGTTTGCTGGATTGATGAACGGTATGACACCTATACCAATTGTGGAATTTTCATAATGAACCTCTGTTATTCATTATTTTATTATAAAATTGCACATTGCGTTCTGAATTGGTCCATCTGTGTGGATCCTGCCAAAGACAAACAACTTCATGAGCTTGTTGGAATACCTGATAGTGAAGTTGTTGCGGCAATGATATTATGTGGAAAAACGCCTAATGAAGTAGATGTAGCGGAATCTCCAAGAAAAAATGTATCTGAAATATTAAGATTTCACTAATAGTAAAGAGCCTTATGAAAATAGGAATACTTACATATCATTCTGAAATGAATTATGGATGCACTTTGCAGGCTTTTGCCATGCAAGAAGTGTATAGGGAATTAGGTCATGATCCTGTCATCATAGATAGGTACATCACGCCAACCAATGCACTCCTGTTAGGGCCGTTGTCCAGAAAGGGCTTTATGGGTTTTATCAAGAATCTTATTCTCTGTATTCTGGGGGTTGGCACATTCTCCATGATTATGAGAGTTGTGAAAACGTTACGTTTCCATAAAAGATACATGCGCAAAACAGCCTATTCTTTTTACGATTGGAATGATGCTCCACAAGATTTAGGAATTGACATGATTTCCGTTGGTAGTGACCAAATTTGGAACGCGAACCTGTATTCTCCTGTGCCATATTTGTTGAAGGATGTTTCCCATAATATTCCAGGAATTTCTTATGCGGCAAGTATCGGTATGCCTGAATTGTCTCCAAAATATTTACAGGAATATAAAGACGGCTTTGCAAGATTTAAGGCAATCAGCGTTCGTGAAAAACAAGGTGTAAAGTTGGTCGAGAATTTGGGGTTTGCCGCAACACAGGTGGTGGATCCTACGTTATTGGTTTCTCCGACTTTATGGGAAAATTTCAAGAATAAAAAAACATATAAGAAAAAACGACTCCTTTGCTATACTTTGGCTGAAGATATATTGGAACTGTTGCCAAAACTTGAAAAATTTGCGAAAGATAACGATTGTGATGTGGTTGTATTTCCTGACAGATTCGAAAAATGGTATGGATTGAAACCATTGAATCTTCTTAAAACACAGAAACTTAGGCTTCGTCTTTTGAATTCATCTGTTAAAGTCTATATTTCTGCAGCAATAGAAGACTTTATGAGAGAAATTTCCGCTGCGACATGGATTGTTACAAATTCATACCATGCCATGATGTTTTCTGTGATATATAGGAAGAATATTCGAATTATTGTTCCATCAGACAAGGTTCGTCAAGGGATGCATGCAAGAATGCAGGAATTTGCAGGATCGATTATCAAAGGTCCGTTAATGCAGGCTAGTATTGCTGATGCTCTTGAATCGTTTGAAAAAAGTGAAAATGTTTTGGTTGATGAAATAGAGTTAAATGACAGAATTGAAAAATCAAGAAACTGGTTAAAAATGCAATTAGAAGTAATAGAAAATGATTTCAATTAGCCCGGAATTAAGTTCTCGTATATCTGTATTATGCTTTGTATGCGCTTGTATGGTTGTACTTATTCATGTGCCTGTGCCATCAACCGTAGGTTCGGCTGGTTGGTATTTGAGTAGTATATTTTCTTATGGCGCTTGCTTAATTTCAGTTCCTTTTTTTCTCATCGTAAGTGGCTTTTTTCTCGGGAGGCATTTGGGTGAAAACGGATGGTATAAGAACGCGCTCAGAAAACGCGTAAAAAGTTTGTTGATCCCTTATATTATATTCAATGCATTGTATTGGGTGGTGACTCATGTAAATTTGGATCAATGGAATATTCATAATATTGTGGTAGGTGTTGCTGGAAATCCTTTTGGGTATCCTTCATTAGGACCATCCTGGTATATTAGGTCTCTTTTGGTGTTTGTGTTTTTCACGCCTTTGTTGCCTCAAGGTCGTAAAAAACTTATAATGGGGGGGGGCATTGCATTTATAATTTCTGCTGTTTTCTTGATTTTGTCGGACAATTATCCTGATGAGAAAGTTGTAAAATTTTTAAAGTATACCTGTTCAATGCAAAATATGTTTTATTTCATAATTGGACTTATATTATCAAAGAAAGATTGTTTTCATATAAGCCGCGTGTTGGCATCTGTTGCCGCTATAGTTGCTTTGATAGTACTTGTTTTCAAAGTTGTTCTTGAATCGAAGGGGTTCTTTATCCCCACTATATGGAGATTGGTATTTTGTCCGTTAACTTTAATTGCCTATTGGAAACTGTTTCCCAAATTAAAGATTAGTAAAAAAATAACCTCGCTGGCGTTTCCTATATTTCTAATACATTATTTTTCGTTAATCATCTTAATAAAATGGAATGTAAAAACCGATAGTGCGTTAGGATTTATAGGAAGCTATGCGTTTATGTTGTGTAGTTCGATTTGTGCTTGTTTGTTGATTAGAAATCTCATCCCAAAGAAGATAGTTTCTCTGATGTTTGGAGGAAGGTAGGACGATGTGTAGCGCGTCAACTTCTGTTTCGATTCTCGTTCCTGTTTATAATGTAAAAGACTACGTTTGTCGTTGCCTAGAGTCGGTTGCTGCTCAAACATATCAAGGTCCAATGGAGTGTATTGTTGTTGATGACTGCGGTAATGACGATAGCATGGTATTGGTTAAAAAATTTGTTACGAATTATAGTGGTCGGATTGATTTTCGCGTGCTTCGTCATGAGCGTAATCGGGGCTTAGCGGCTGCGCGAAATACTGCAGTTGCAAATGCAAAGTACGATTTTGTCTTTCATTTAGATTCTGATGATTGGCTGGAGTCGACTGCAATCGAGTATTTAGTGAAGAAACAAAAAGAAACCGACGCTGATATTGTTTCTGGGAACGCTTTAAAACATGGAATGAATGGCTTGACGGTTTTAAAAGAATCCGTTTTTGAATCGCCATTGGATATGGTTCATAGAATGATTGAGATGACAATTGACCATGTCATTTGGCGAAGACTGATTCGACGTTCTTTGTATTTGGATAATGGAATTGAAGCTATTGAGGGGGTGAATGTTGGCGAGGATCATCATACGATGCCTCGATTGGCATATTATGCAAAAAAAGTTACAACTCTTGACGAAATTGTATATCACTATAATTGCACAAATCCGAATTCTTATATGTCGACACGGACATCTTGTTTCAATATGAACAGATTCCGTTCGGACTATTCATCTATAAGAATATTGCAGAATTTCTTTAAGGATAAGGATGAATATTGTACAAATCGTCTTAAAAAAATAGAACGGGAATTTATAAAAAACTGTTTAAAAAATGCGACTATGTGCAATGATACTTTGGCATTCAAAGAAATCGTTAAAACATCAGCTATCAAACCGCTAGTTGTCTGGTATTGGAAATTGAAAGATTTAATAAAAGCGCCTGTTAAAAAGGTTTTGAAAGGATAGAGATTTTTTATGAAACAATACGACTACCTCATCGTCGGTTCAGGTCTTTTCGGCGCCACATTTGCATACCGCGCCACACGTGCCGGGAAAAAATGTCTCGTTATCGACAAGCGCCCGCAATTGGGAGGCAATGTCTATTGCGAAAACGTCAGTGGCATAAACGTTCACAAGTACGGAGCCCACATATTCCATACAAGCAACAAGCGAGTGTGGGACTTTGTAAATTCAATCGTAGAGTTCAACCGCTACACGAATAGTCCTGTAGCAAATTACAAGGGAAAACTTTA
>JBGVAT010000049.1:0-19982 GCA_045224895.1 Fibrobacter sp. | reverse complement strand
AATTATGGAAATTAAATGGCTTAATCCCGATGCTAAGTTTGACCGTCTCGTTTTGGCGGGTGATATCGGTGGTACGAATACGAACCTTGGTCTTGTGGGCTACAAGGATGGCAAGTTCACGCTCATCCTCGAAACCGTTTGCCCGAGCCAGTGCATTGAAGGACTCGACACCCCGATCCGCGAAACGCTCAAGGCGGCAATCGAAAACCGCGCGGATTTGAAGCCTTCCCACATCTGCATTAGCGCTGCTGGCCCGGTGGCCAACAACAAGTGCGTCATGACGAACCTCCCGTGGTGCGTCGACGGCGATGCCATCACGAACGCTACCGGCATCCCGACCCTCGTCATCAACGACTTCATGGCCATCAGCTACGGCATCCCGACCCTCGACGTCGATGACCCGAAACAGATTCTCAAGTTCAAGCACACCGACGGCAGCGAACCGAAGCCGCAGAAGGCTACGAAGGCCGTGATTGGCCCGGGTACCGGCATGGGCGTTGGCTTTCTCGCATTTGACGGCGAAAAGTACATCCCCGCTTGCTCCGAAGGTGGTCACTCCACATTTGCTCCGTTCGACAAGGAAACCCAGGACTTCCGCGACTACATGGAAAAGCGCATCGGTACAGTGCCGGGCGTTGAACCGCTCGTCTCCGGTATGGGCCTTGCTCACCTCTATGAATGGTGGCGCGACACGAAGGGCGTTCCGCAGAACGAAGCCTTCAAGAAGATCGAAGAAACCGACTGGCATGACCGTCCGAAGTACATCAGCCGCGCAAGCGACACCGATCCAGTTGCCGCCGAAATGATGCGCATGTTCGTGAAGATGCTTGCCCGCTTCGCCAGCGACGCTTGCACGTTGTTCCTCCCGCTCGGCGGTTTCTACCTCGCAGGTGGAACGGTCCAGAAGGACCTCCGCTGGCTTGAACGCGATAACTTGTTCATAACCTGGTTCGAAAAGAACTACAACCCGAACATCCGCCCGCTTTTGAACAAGATCCCGGTTTACCTCATCAAGGATTACAGCATTAGTTTGTACGGTGCTGCTAATGCTAGCCTGAATCTGCAGAAGTAAACGAGAATGCGCGGGAATGCTCAATGCGAGCGGAACCGCGCGGCGCGAGGTAAACTGCGCGACGTTTGGCTGTGTCATCCTGAGCGGAGGCGCTTGCGCCGAAATCGAAGGATCTAAAGCGTAACTTTTGTGATGTCACCCCGGACTTGTTCCGGGGTCGACTTTTTTTATCGCATCAGGCGATTCCAAAGGGCATCTTCGAGGTCTCGCCTCGAATCGACAACCGCGAGAATCACAATCTGGTTTGCCTGCTTGCGGTAAAATATTCTCCAGGGATTGATGGATAATTCGCGGTAGCCACCAATCTGTAACGCCTCTAGCTCAACAGGAATTTTGCCCAAATCAGGGAACCGCTCAAGAAGCAGACATTCCTTCTTGATTTTAGCGAAAGTTTCGCGTGCATTTTGCGTGCTGTTCACTGCAATGAACGAGATGATAGACTTGAGATCGAATGCTGCCGATTCAGACCATACAACTAGATATTTCTTACTTGGCATTCAGTTCGCTCTCCAGAGAATCGAATAGGTCTTTCTGGTGGATGACTCGACTGCGGGCAACCTCGCCTTCGCTCTGTGCAAACAGCTTGAAAAGCTTTAGCCCGTCCTGCATTTTTTGGTAGGTGTCAACGTCGAGAATTACTCCGCGAGCCTCTCCATTCTGCGTTACA
Organism: Fibrobacter sp.; assembly: GCA_045224895.1. Taxonomy (GTDB): domain Bacteria; phylum Fibrobacterota; class Fibrobacteria; order Fibrobacterales; family Fibrobacteraceae; genus Fibrobacter. Next base: position 18,243 of record JBGVAT010000049.1, on the reverse strand, counting down.
ATGTAAGGGGCATGTGATTCGCATACGTGGTCCAAAACTTTTGCAGCATTAGCCTTGATGTACGAAATAGGCTTGATGTTCTTGATTGTAGACATTTTTCCCCTTTCTTTGCTGAAGGACTGAATTTGATACTAAATATAGTCTTATTTGCGAGATGAAGCAATGGGGGTGGGGTGCGGCTATTTTTTAATTAAAAATTGTATATCCATTAGTTTTTCCCAGTCTTCTGCGGTTCGTTTTTCGCGGGGAATGCTCCAAAAGTCTTTCCATATCTGGTGGTTTAACTCGTCGATTGCTATTGCTTCGGCGTCGGTGACAGGACCGTGGGGTGTTTGATACATAAAACCTCCTTGCGCTACAAGCGAAAAAAGCGCTTTTTTATTCTTAATACTGTTCAAATGTATATCTATTTTGTTAAGCTGTCAAGAGGTCCGTAGTATTCTCAAATATTTTTATTGAAATGAGAAAACATATACTGTAGTTGACACTTAAATGTCAAAATGGAAATATATATTTGTGCTAAGTGCCATTGCCTGCAATGGCGGTTTTGTTGGTATAGACAAAAAGGACTGAGTATGGCGAAGAACGTGTTTAATGAGGCGACTCGAGTGCAATTGACGGCACTAGTCCATTTGACTCGTATCGGCTATACATATTACGGCAAGATTCCCGTAGGAGCGACTGCCGTTTATGATCCTGAAACAAACATCCTAAAAAACGTTTTTGAAACTCAGTTCAAAAAATTGAATCCAGGTACAAAGCTTTCGGCGGAGAAAGTTCTTTCCGAAATTCGAAAGGAACTGGATGACGATGATTTGGGCCGTCAGTTCTACAAACGTTTGACTTCGGTCTCTCCGGTGCGCCTGGTGGATTTCGAGCATCCCGAAAACAACACTTATCATTGCACTGCTGAATTTACCTGCAAGAACGGCGAAGACGAATTCCGTCCCGACATAACGCTTTTTATCAACGGCCTGCCCTTGGTTTTTATCGAAGTCAAGAAGCCGAACAATGCGGGTGGAATGGTTGCCGAGAGCAAGCGGATGAACGAAATCCGTTTCCCGAATAAGAAATTCCGCAGGTTCATCAATATCACGCAGTTGATGATTTTTTCGAACAATATGGAATACGATGCCAAGGGTGGCGTGGTTCCTATCGAGGGTGTTTTCTACTGCACCGCAGCCAGAAATCAGGCAAAGTTCAACTGCTTTAGAGAAGATAACCCCGCACGTGCAAAAATTGCGCCGTTCAACAAGAATTATCCCTACGCTCCGATTGATGCCGATGTTGAAAAGCGCATCTTGATGGATTTCAATGTTCCTGTTCTGAGCCAGAATGCAGAATACCAAACCAATCGTGATATCAATACGCCGACAAACCGCGTGCTTACTTCGATGGTGAGCCCGGAGCGCTTGCTCTTTTTGCTCAAGTATGGCATCGCCTACGTCCACGAAGAAAAAGAAGCGGAAGACGGTTCCATTATCACGAAAGACGAAAAGCACATCATGCGTTACCAGCAGATGTTTGCGGCACTTGCCATTCGCGAGAAACTGGCGGCGGGAGTCAAGTCTGGCGTGGTGTGGCATACACAAGGCTCGGGCAAAACAGCGCTTTCATTCCACTTGAGTAAAGTTCTCAAGGATTTTTATGCTAGCCAGAATAAGGTGGCTAAGTTCTATTTTATTGTTGACCGTTTGGATTTGCTGGAACAGGCGACTGACGAACTTGGAAATCGTGGCCTCAAAGTAACAACTGCAAATTCCCGCTCGGAACTCATGGAACAGTTCCGTAAGAATCAGGCCTTGCAGGGCAACTCTGGTGTCGATGAAATTACGGTGGTGAACATTCAGAAGTTTGAAGATGACACCGAGAAGGTGGATCTCCCTAATTATGCCACAGATTTGCAGCGAGTGTTCATCATGGACGAGGCTCATCGCGGCTACAAACCGGGTGGATGTTTCCTTTCGAACCTTTTCAACGCCGACAAAAACGCCATCAAGATTGCACTTACCGGTACTCCACTTATCGGTAGCGAAAAGGCTAGCTGCAAGGTCTTTGGCGATTATTTCCATACTTACTATTACGACCGTTCCATTCAAGATGGCTACACGCTTAAAATTATTCGTGAAGATATTGAAACCAGTTATCGCAAAAAACTGAATGAGGCTTTTGAAAACGTTCAGAAACTGGTTGAAAAAGGTTCCGTTTCCAAGAACCAGATTATTGAGCATCCTGCTTACGTGAAGGCTTTGCTCCGCTACATTATCGATGACTTGGTGAAATTCCGTGCGATTCAGGGTGACAACGATTTGGGTGGTATGATTATTTGCGAGACCTCGGAGCAGGCTCGAAACCTGTTTGCCCATTTCAACGAAATACAAGACGAGTTGAACGAATCTCGCACCCAGAAAATAAACTTGAAAGCGGGTCTGGTTCTCTTCGATAGCGATGACAAGGAGACTCGCAAGAAGATTATCGGTGATTTTAAGAAGAACTACACCATAGACATATTGATTGTCTTCAACATGTTGCTGACGGGTTTCGATGCTCCCCGCTTGAAACGCCTGTATTTCGGTCGTAAAATCAAGGACCATAACTTGCTGCAGGCTATTACCCGCGTGAATCGCCCATACAAGAATATGAAACGCGGTTTCTTGATTGACTTTGCCGATATTAAGCAGAATTTTGACGAAACCAATGCCGCCTATTTGCGAGAACTGAATCGCTACAATGACGATAGTGACGAGACGGATCCGGATGATAAGTTGTCCGACATGTACAGTCAGGTTATGGAAGACAAGGATGCTCTTATCGGCCAGATGAAGCTTGCGCGTCAGGCGTTGTTCAGTTATACCACCGACAATGCGGAAGTCTTCTCTACTGAAATTTCAAGCCTAGAAGACAAGAAGGTTCTGATTGAACTCCGCAAGGCGTTGGAACTGGCAAAGGATGCCGTGAACCTTGTGCGGACTTTTGGTGATGATGCGCTCAAGAAAGACTTTGAGAAGTTGAATATCGAAAAACTTCCGCAGATGCTTTCGGAAGTGAACCACCGCATTGCTATCATCAACCAAAAAGAAGCTTGGAATAATAGCGATGCCACTCAGTTCGCGGTGAACGAAGCCATGATGAACATCGAGTTCAATTTCAGTTGTATCGGCACTGAAGAACTGAAAATTATCGATGATGGCACGGAACTGGAGCACAAATACAAGCGTGCACTCCGCGGATTCCTGGATAACTTTGACCACGAGGATCCAGAATACGTGGAATTGGAACTGGAATTCAAGCGTATTTTTGATAAGCACGGATTCAAGCCGGAAAATATCGCCGTCTATAATGAACAGAACCGTGCTATGGATGATATTTTGAAACGCCTGGAAGAACTCCGCAAGAATAACGACGCCCTTTTGCGCAAGTACAATGGCGACACGAAATTCGCCTATGTCCACAAGCGCATCCGCGAAGAAAACAGGGCTCGTGAACCCAAACGTCAGGCGCCAATTATTTCGAAGTATGATGAAGAAATCGTGCAGGCTCTTCTGACTATCAAGGGTTCCATCGATACCAAGGTCTATGACCGCAACGACATCCTCAAACAAGATGCCTACTTCGGCAAGACCGTGATGAAAGAAATCGCAGACGGGCTTGCGCATTTTCCGCAAATCAAGCCCGAAATGCCCGATTACCTGTTTATCCAGCAGCGTATTGCTAAACAGTATATTAACCAGTATAACGCCTACTACGGAAATTAAATGAACATCAAAGATAAAACCATTGCCCTTATTGACTCCTTGAAGGCAACATGCCAGACTTATGGCATGGGCAATGACGGCAACGAATACAAGATTATCACCCAGGTGTTTCTGTACAAGTTTATGGCCGACAAGTTCGGCTACGAACTCAAGAAAATCAACGACCCTTGCCTGAAGGTTCTCAAGAAATCCGACAAGTGGGAAGAGGAATACGCGAAACTCTCCAAGGCCGACCGCGAAAAGGTGAGCCTCTTCTTGCCGCCCGAAGTCCCGGTGTTCAAGCCCGACTACCTGATTGCAAACCTCTGGAATAAGCAGGCCAAGGGCGATTTTGACGTGATTTTTGACGAGACCATGGTCGCCATCGCGAAGGACAACCTGGACGTATTCTACACCAAGACCGCTCAAGAAACGAAAATTCCCATTTTCGAAAAGCTTACCATCTTTGTGACCGACGACGCCCAGCGTGCAAACTTCGCCCGTGCCCTTGTCGATAAGCTCGTGAACTTCAGCTTTGAAGACGCCTTCGCCGAACACTACGACTTTTTCTCGGACATCTTCGAATATCTGCTCAAGGATTACAACACCGCAGGCGGCGGCAAGTACGCCGAATATTACACCCCCAAGTCCATCGCGAAAATCATGGCCCGCCTCTTGGTGGGCGACAACGCCGACCTGCACAACGTAGAATGCTACGACCCCAGCGCAGGCACCGGCACCTTGCTCATGGCGCTCAGCCACCAGATTGGCGAAGACCGCTGCACCATCTTTGCGCAAGACATTTCGCAGCGCAGTAACAAGATGCTCAAGCTGAACCTGCTGCTGAACGGGCTCGTATCTAGCCTCGATCACGCCGTGCAGGGCGACACCCTCCTGGAACCCTACCACAAGAGCGACGACGGCAAGAGCCTCAAGCAGTTCGATTACGTGGTGAGCAATCCGCCCTTCAAGATGGACTTCAGCGACACCCGCGACGACATCGAAAAGAAATGGAACGCCCGTTTCTGGGCAGGCGTGCCGAAAGTCCCGAATAAGAAAAAGGAGAGCATGGCCATCTACACCTGCTTTATCCAGCACGTGGTGAACAGCATCAAGGCAGGCGGCAAGGGCGCCATCGTTATCCCCACCGGGTTCATCACCGCGAAATCCGGCATCGAGCACAAAATCCTCGAACGCATCGTTGACGAACACATCGTCTATGGCGTGGTCAGCATGCCCAGCAACGTATTCGCGAACACCGGCACCAACGTGAGCGTGCTCTTCTTCGACAAGGCCCGCAAAAAGACCGACAACGACAAGGTCACCCTCGTTGACGCAAGCAAATTCGGCAAGGAATACAAGGACGCGAACGGCCTCAAGAAAGTCCGTCTCGAAGACGACGAAATCGAGAAAATCGTGACCACCTTCCGCAAGGCCAAAGCCGTCGAAGATTTCAGCGTAGTCGTGACCTACAGCGAAGTCAAAGAAAAAGGCTACAGCCTGAGCGCCGGCCAGTATTTCGACATCAAGATAGACTACGTCGATATTACCGAGGACGAATTCAACGCCCAGATGAAAGCCGACACCGAAGAACTCGCCGCCATGTTCGCCGAAAGCCACAAACTCGAGAAGGAAATACAGAAACAACTGAGCAACCTGAAATTCAATTAGGTCTGCGTCATCCTGGAGCGCAGCGATAGGGGTAGTCGAAAGATCTAGTAAAGGTTTATTATGGAAATAGCAACTCTTTGTATTAGTTTATTATCGTTTTTTGCTGCATTAGCCGCAGTTATTGTTCCTATTGTCATTTTTAAGAAGCAACGAAAATACGAAGCAGAAAAGGAAGAATTGGCTAAAAAAGAAATGGCAAAAAGAGAACGAGAAGAAGCTCAAGCTGAATTGGATGCAATTGGGATAATTCCATTTGGTGCGCCTGGCTTTTCTAGGATGGATCTTGCGAAAGTCAATTATTTGAAGAAAAAGGCAGGAAGATGGAGATAGGATGCCATCCCGGCTTGACCGGAAATCTCCTTTAGAAACGGCGTCATTCTGAGCGAAGCGCAAGCGTAGTCGAAGAATCTAGAAAAGAATGTGGATCGATGGTAGTATGAAAATGAAGAAAGTGAAATTAGAAAGTTTAGCTTTACCTGAAAAAGGGGCGATTATATCGGGCCCGTTTGGTTCTAATATTAGTAGTAAATTTTTTGTTGAAAGAGGTGTACCTGTAATTCGCGGAAATAATCTTTGTCTTGATTATTCAAAATTTAATGACTCAGGTTTCGTATTTATTACTCAGGAAAAAGCCGATGAATTAAATTGTTGGGCTGATAAGGAAGATTTGCTTTTTACAGCAGCAGGAACACTTGGTCAAGTAGGTGTTTTAAAGGAACCATTAAATTTCACGAGATATGTGATATCTAATAAACAAATACGGGTTAGACTTGATTCTACAAAGGTAAATACTTTATATGCGTACTATTGGTTTTCTAGTCCATGGATGTTTAAACGAATTGCTGGTGTTAATAAGGGGAGTACGGTTCCTTTATTGACTTTAGCGGAAATCAGAGATTTGCCAATATTTTTGCCTGAAAATCGGTCTACTCAGGATGCTGTTGTAGAAGTTTTAGAATCAATTTCAAATAAAATCGCCCTGAACAAAAAGATGAACCAGAAACTCGAAGCAATGGCAAAACGCCTATACGACTACTGGTTCGTCCAATATGACTTCCCCGACAAAAACGGCCACCCCTACAAAACCACCGGCGGCCCCATGACCTACAACCAAATCCTAAAACGCGAAACCCCTGCTGGCTGGGAAGATGGTGTTTTGAGTGATATTGCCAATATTACTATGGGGCAATCGCCAGATGGTGCTTCCTATAATGAAGATGGCGAAGGGATGATTTTCTATCAGGGAAGTACTGATTTTGGAATGCGTTTCCCGACGGTTCGCCAATACACAACTGCACCGACAAGATTTGCAAAGAAAGGCGATATTTTGATGAGTGTCCGCGCTCCTGTTGGTGCTGTCAATATTGCTAATACGGATTGCTGCATTGGTCGAGGCTTATCTGCTTTGAATTCCAAATTAGGATCGCTTTCACATCTTTATTTTCTAATTGATGTTTTCAAAAAGACCTTTGAAAATAAGAATACAGTTGGAACAACATTTGGCTCAATCACAAAAGATGAACTCTATACCTTACCAGTTGTAATTCCTGATAAGAGCGTGATAGAACAATTTGAAAAAATGGCAAAACCCATTTTTGATAGACAAATGAAACTCGGTGAGGAATCGAATCGCCTTACAAAATTACGAGATAAACTCTTGCCACTATTGATGAACGGACAAGTGGTGGTAGGATGATTTTTCAAGGAGAATTTCATAAATGAATATTTTAGATCTAGATCTTGATTTTTTTCAAGGTGGGCGAATAATTGATGACGCTGGATCCTATTCCGGTTCTGTGACTGCATGGTCGCCAAAGGAAGTTGATGAATACTTAGCAAATAATTTAAACTTGAGAGGAAAAAAGATTAAAGGTAGAATTTTTGAAAAACATGATGAAGTCTATTATTTCTGGAAAGAACTTATTAGTAAAGGATTGTTGACTTCGCCTTTCCATGTTGATCATATTGATGCCCATAGTGATTTGGGTGTTGGCTATAGTAATGGGCTTTGGGATTGTTTTTTTAACGATTATATGAAAAATTATTTTTCCAATAGGAATAATTTCCCTACGAATGAAATGAATGAGGGTAATTATTTATGTTATGCGATTGCACAGAAATGGCTTACTGCTTTGAATTATGTATATAATGATACGGATGATTTTAATGGTTCCGATTTTCTTCATATTATAATGGACACGTTAGACTATAATGGACAAAATATACAATTGCGTGCATTTGACGGTTTAACAGGTTCTGATTTAGCAGATGCTCCATGTTATATAAAACAAAAAGAAATCCCTTCGCAAAAAGATCCTATTGTTCCATTTAAAAGAATTGCTGGCAGTAAATATTTCTCTACAATGAATTATGATTTTATTTCATTGGCAATATCTCCTCAATACATTATAAAAAACTCCTATAACAATATAGGAGTTATAGCGCAGTATATCGATATTATTTAAACATTTTTAGGTATAAAAATTGACTGATGCAAAAGAAGTTCCAAACCAAAAATCAGCATTATGTTCCGCAGTTTTACTTGCGGAACTTTTCTGAAGATGGCTGCGGAATTCGTACATTTAATCTATCTTCAGGCAAGATAATTCCCCATGCGAAATTGAAGTGTCAATGCTCCAAGGATTATTTTTATGGGGAAGATGGAATTCTTGAATCTGCGTTGGGCGGACTGGAAACAGCTTTTTCAGCAACATTCAAAAATTGCATAAAATTGTGTCCTAAAGAACGTATTTCTGATGAAGATTTTTGTTTATTGACAATGTTTGTTGCTGTGCAATACTTGCGTACGAAAAAAATGATTGACATTATGGAACAGTTCGGCAAGCAGTCTTATAAGACACTTGCAGAACTTTACATAAAGTTGAACAATGTAGACTTATCTCCAGATCAAATCAAAATTGAAACGGATAAAGATTTCCCTCGATATGTTCTTAGAATAGGCGTTTTACAACAACCTTTGCTTAATGACTTAGAGTGTGTTGTTATAGAAAATAAAACAGGGGAAGATTTTGTCCTTTCGGATAATCCAATTATTTTTCAAAATCCTCTTTTAGAAGAACATGTCAAATACAATTGTTGCGGAATGGCATCAAGAGGTCTCCAAATATATTTTCCGTTATCTCCAAGACGAACGATATGTTTTTATGACCCTGATGTTTACAAATTTTCGGGTAGAAACGTCATTGATTTAAGATCCCCAAAAGATGTTATGCAACTTAATCGGCTGCAGTTTATGAATGCAGATAAAAATGTTTACCTAAAAGAGGATAATGTTGATTGCGAGATGTATCGTCAATTTAGGGCTGATAATGCATCTAAGCAACTTGATCCAATTGGGAAATATGCCGTTCCCAATAAACCAGACAACTATTTATTTAGGATTTCTCCATCGTCTATAAACATAAGCTTCAAACTGTCGTTTTTTTCGATAAAGTCTGCTATGCTTAAAGAGGCTTATCAGGGACATCGTGATTTAAGACAATGGGTACGGAATGAAAAAACGAAATTTCTAGTGAGAGAATTCGCCAAAGCCGTTGATAACGGTTTATGTGAAGGTGCCGATTACGCTAAGTTTCGCGAACAAAAGATTGATGAAATACTAAATTCGATAAAAAAACAAAAGTGGATGAATAAGATGGGGTTGGATATGTAAGCTTCCCCATAATGCGAACCTGATGTGAATGTTTATAAAATGACGATTGATTCGTGAGCATTTAGGCTGATGTTGGAGTGGATGGTGTAGGACAGGGAAGACTCAATCGATTTTTAGTTGTGAGAAAAATTTAAACTAAATTAATATGTTGTTTTCCAAATTTCTGTCAAACAACGTCTTTTTTATGTTATATTTCAAAAAAGAAATAAAAATACAACGAGGCAAATATGTCGTATTCTTTTGATGTACATGGACCATTCTCTGTGCCGCTTGATAAAATACCTGCAAAAAAGGGAAAAGTTCAATATTTTCAGGTTGCTTGTAAGGAAAAAATAAATGCTTTTTGGGAACAATGTGGAATGGCCGATGAAAAAGGGTGCTATGTATTTGTAAATAGTGTGGCAGGTGGCTCAACTCCGATTTATGTTGGTAAAACCAACGTGTCATTTAAAAACGAAATATTTGCGCCTCATAAAAGGGTCCTTCTCAATCAATTTATAAATACAACTTCAAAAAAGGGGCTGCGAGTTTTCTTTATTACACCGCAATCTAACGCTGAAATGAAAAAAATCATTGATGAAATTGAGAGTTATTTGATAATTCAAGCGAAAAGAGCTAATGAAGATTTATTGAATGAAAAGAAAACGACTCCTAAGTGGTCAATTGCCGGTATTTATGGCGAATCGAAAATTGGTAAGCCATCAAAGGCGGTTTCAGAATTAAAGAAAAGTTTGAAATTTTAATAGGGAGAAAAAGATGGGGCAAAAGCTTGCAAATGATTCTATGCAGAATTTGTATGATTTTTACATAAATTTTTCAGATGAAAAATCAACAAAAAATAAAGAAAATGAAATTATACAAATATTTGAAAAAAATTATTCTATGTGGGAAAGAAAATTAGGACGATTATTTAAAAATGAAAATGTGGATGATATGGTTGGTTCTGCATTGTGCATTTATTCTGCGATTCTTGATGTTGACGCTTTGCCTACTTTGAACTGTTTGAACGATCTATATAATAAAGTGCAGAAGTATGAACACAAAGTTAAATATCGCTTTAATTTAAAGGCTGGTATATATAATAATCTAGCTAATATGTATGCCAAAATAGGCTCTGAAAAAGATTCTATTCAATGCTTTAAGAAAAATTTCTTTTATTTATTTAGCGAACTTAACAAAACAATTTATAGTACTATTAATTGTTTTGCTTTCCATAGTCTTTCAAAACATATGTTGCACAGCTTTAGTGAGAATACACTTAACGTGTCGTCTCCTTTAAAGTTTAATGATATCTTTGATTGCCCTTTAATTAATTTGCTTAACAATGATGAGGGGCCATCTAAATTAAGAAGACGTGCTTTGTGTGATTGTGTAAAAATAGCATGCTTTGATAGAAATATTTATTTGCCAACAGAAGATGACCTTGTTTTTGGTAAAAAGCGTAAAAAAAACAATGATGAACATGAATATGACAATGAGCTTTTGTGGAGTCATTATACTGACTATCATAAAGGCATTTGCATTGAGTATGTTTTTGACTCAAAAATGTTTAAATCGGCTCAGAATAGTTCTTCAATAGTGTCTTTTTTTAAAGATGTGAATTATTGTGACAACCTTGATTCAATAAAGACTGGGACAAGTATTGCGGTGCTTGATGGTTTCTTTGCAAAATCCAAAGCGTGGCGTTATGAGAATGAATTAAGATTTTTTTATTTTGACTTAAATGGATCTGGTGATTATGACTCTATAAAGATTCCTAAATGCATAAAGTCGATAACGTTTGGAGCGCAATGCCCAGAAAATGATAAAATACTTGTTATGAAACTTATGAGGGGGTATAAGTATCGTGATGTCTTGAATGCGAAAACAATGGAAAAGAAAATAGAGTTTTATCAAATGAAACCAGACGAAAATGTTTTTGGAAAAATAAAAAGAGAACCGATTGCTTTGAATAAAGGAAAAATATTAGTTCAATAACTTGGACACGTTTCCTGAATTTCTGGAGAGAAATACCCCCACACCACTTCTTCTTCGCCTTTTTTATAGACTTCCGCAAGATTTATCTCGTCAAGTCTTTTGGCGTATAAATTGCGTCGGTTTCGTTGTGGAAAGCCGTTTTTATAAGGGTTGGATGTTTCGGCTGTTTGTTGCGGAGTGTTTAGGAATCGTGCAACTTGGCTTTTGGATACTCCTGAAAGAATCTCGATTTCGCGGACGGTAAAACCCTGTTCATGCAGGCGATGTAGATTGCCGGTGGTGTCGCCTGTGAGTAATTCATAGACGCGACCTAAATAGTCGCCCTCGATTGTTTCATCGCAGAAGCAGACTGCATTTCGCAGAATTTTTTTCATTTCACTCGGACAAAGCATTTTCTTTTGCAAGTCGAGAATCTTGCGAAACAGGCGAGTGTTGCGATAGCCGATTTTGTATTTGCTTAGGAGGTTATTCAAAATAGATTCCGCAATTTCCTGCAGGTCTTCTTGCGTGTATCTGTTGAAATCGACAATTAAATCGAATCGGCGGGAAAGTGCCTTGTCAAAGTGCTTGAAAAGGTTCGTCGTGGCGATGACGGTAATCTGTTCGTTCAGGTTGTCGAAGCCCTTGAGAATTGCCGACGTGGCACGTCCCATTTCGCGAAGGTCGCGAGAGCAGGCTCTATCGAGAGCGATAGCATCGATCTCGTCGAACAGGACGAGAATCTTTTCGGGGTGCGCAAAATGGTTCAGTTCATCGAACAGTGCGGCAATGTTTTTTTGCGTCTGGCCGAGCTTGCTGTCGATGATGGTGTCGAAATTGACGCAGAACAGGTCGCGCTCCAGAATGCGGGCTATCTGCCGCACGGATTCGGTTTTGCCCGTTCCGGGTGCGCCCTGGAACAGGAACTTGTTGATTCCTATGTTCCGTTGGATGGCGTTGATGATTCCGATAATGTCCTTTTCAATGGGCGTGGGGAGCGGCAGCGAATCGTGCGAAGGGGCGACCTTGCGGAAAAAAGTTATCTGGTCTTCGTGCATTTGCGGCACAAAGGCGTTCGCGCTGGACATAAGGGCCATGATGTATTCCGAAAGCTGAAAATCGCCGCTAGCGTCAAAATCCCGGGCAATTTCGTATGCCTCCTCGCGGAAAGCGGGATCGTTTTTTTCGGCGTAATAGCGAATCAGGTTGATAATATTCTTCTTTTTCATGGACTTGACCTACCTTGCTCTTCAATATAAATAATCTTGGGACAAAAGCCAAGTATTTTGGGACAAGAGTTGAAAATGGCTATTCTAAAATCCCAACCATTAAGAAATACTTAATAGTTCTAAATTCAACTGTTCGGAAATTCCGAACAGTTCAACGTCTTTCAATCGTCTTACGAATTATCCTCTTTTTGCTTTTATAATTCCTCTTCCAATTGTTTTTAGACAAAACCGGTTCTAGTTCACTTCCACCACGAAATCTTCCCGCTTTAATCCATATTCCGCATAAGGATTTTCATCGGGGTATCCGATGGGGTTGCATAGGAGCAAATGGCGCTTACCTTTAGCGTCAGTGAATTCTTTCTTCATAGCGGTATGCGTGTGGCCTGCCTGCCAAATGCTGCCGTCATCCATGTTTTCGAGATAGGGTGCGCCGTGGAAATAGAAAAAGTTCGAATAGGGATCGCTCCGATAGCGTTCGGGCATTTCGAATTCTAGCGGCAAAAAGTGCGACATCATGATTTTGGGTCGCTTTAGGGAGAGCGTACGAAAAACGCTGTCGTAGTGTTTCCAAAGTCGTCCGCTGTCATTTTTCATGTAGTTCCAATGCCTGCCATCGAACCATCGCGTTGCCCATAGCATCTTATTCGTGATTTCTGATGCTGCGGATGAATGCATATACTTGAAATCGCACATTCCCATGCAACCGGCGATGCCGTCTGCAATTCGATTCTCGAGCAACATGACATTCTGAATTTTATCAGCTTCTGTAATGAAGTAGGCAATTTTTTCTTCAGATGTTTTAAATTCGCGGTCAACTCCGAATCGTCCGTTTGGCTCCATGATGATGTCATGATTTCCAAGGCATACGTAAACGCAGTTGTATTTTTCCGCAATGAACTTCAGAAACTTTACATAGGTGAAATAGTCGTTTGCGATGTCGCCGGCGATACAGCAAGCGTCTGCCGGCAAGAAGTTTTGTTCAAAGAATAGTTCAAAATACTTGCGTAAAGTTGAAACATTGCGCGACAAGGGGGTATAGAAATCGACATGTAAGTCACTTATAAAGAAATACTTCATGTCTGTAATCTACATTCCCGTGCATTTGGGAACAAGACCCCTAACTTACACCCGGCAAGTATCGGACAAGCTACTAACAATGCGCACCCAGCGAGGTTCTTTTTATTTGGAGGCTAAATGGTCTCTAAAATTGTATAAAAACTTACCCTTCTTCCCTTTCGTCCTTCAGTCTATACCGTTTGCTTCTGCCGCCTTTGTTGTTCGTCTGCAAAATTCCTTTGTCCATAAGGCTTTGGATTTCGCGGAGGGCGGTGTCGTGGCTGGCGTTGAAGAATGCGGCGGCTTCTTTGGCGGTGAAGGGTTGGGCGATTCTTCCGGCTAGGATTTCGTCGATGAGCTGTTGTTCGCGTTCGCTGAAGGTGGTACTTGCGTGGGCGTTGCGGAACTGGATGTTGTTGATTTCTGCGGCGAAGAGCTGTTCGCTGTCCTTGATGGCTTGGCGCATCATTTGCAAGAACCACAGAATCCATTCGGTGAGGTCGCCGCTTGCGGCTTGCGTGCGTGCGAGAATCTTGAAGTAGTCGCTTTTGTTAGCGTTGATTTGCTTGTTCAGCGCATATTGGCAATGCGTCGTGTTCTCGGTGCGGGCGAGTTGCATCGCCGTGATGGAGCGGGCGAGTCTGCCGTTTGCGTCGGCGAAGGGGCGTATTGTGATGAACCAAAAATGTGCGATTGCGGCTTTGATCACCCCATCTATATTTGCGCTTTCGAACCACGAGATAAAACTTTCCATTTCGCTTTGGAGGCGTTCTGGATTCGGGCCTACAAAGTGGAGCGTCTTTTCGTCTAATGTTGTCTGTACTTCGCTAGGCGTTTCGCGGTAGTGCTTGACTTTGTTCTGACCCATGGCGGCGTGCCAGTTGAAGAGTCTTTCTTCGGTCAGGGGCGCTGCGGCGTTCTGTATGGCGCCGATGTAGTTCTTAATGTAATTTTCGTTGCTCTTGCTTTTGAGTTCCACTTCGGTGAGGACTTTCGCCGCGTCGAGCGTGTAGCCGTCGATGGCGTAGTTTGCGACGATGTCGTCGGCGATGAGTTTTGCTTCGATGTCCTTGAGTCCACAGATTTGCATAATCCCGATGAGTTTTCCTTCGGCGAGTCGCGTTTGCCCAAGCGCGTTGAGCACCTTGGGGGAGTCGAAGCGGAATCGCGTCCAGTCGGGGAATTGGTGGATGTAGAGCATAAGTTCGAAGTGGTTTGCCTAAATATATTTCTTTTTGCGGCCTTATTTGGCACCGTTTGTCGTGACCCACATTTATTTTGATAAATTTAGGGTATGCAGAAAATCGATACTTGGTACAAGGCTCAGGGCAACTGCCCCAATGAAGAATATGAAATTGCAAGCTACCTGCTTTTCGAAGCGGGTGTGGCTACGTTGGAAGAACTGGATCCGGTGATGGAAGGTCGCACGGAGTTCTGTTTTTACACGGGCGACAAGGCTGAACGCGACCGTATTGTGGCGGAGTTCCCGCAGTACAACTTTACGGTATCGGAAGAGCCTGCAAAGGATTGGGACAAGTGGTGGCGCGATCGTGCGCAGCCGGTGGCTGTGAGCGAGCATCTTTGGGTGCGTCCGCCTTGGGTGGAATTTGCGCCGGAAGATCCGGAAGCGGTTGTGCTTGAACTCGAAGCGAAGACGGCGTTTGGTACGGGCGAGCACGAGACGACGAGTAGCTGTGCCGCGTTGATGGAAAATATTGATTTTAACGGCAAGACGGTTCTTGACATTGGTACGGGAACGGGAATCTTGGCGATGTTTGCGCGTCGCAAGGGCGCTAGCTTGGCGGTGGGCACGGAAATCGACCCGCTCACGATTCCTTGCATTGCTGAAAACTTTGAACGTAATGGCTTTGGCGAGAGCGACTGCGTGCTCGGATTCTTGGATGCGTTCAAGGACGGAACGAAGTTCGACGTGATTCTCTGCAATATGATCCGCAGCGAACTTTGGCCGTTGCGCGATGATATCGAGGACTTGCTTGCGGAAGGCGGCGAACTGATCATCAGCGGTCAGCTTGTCACTGAAAAGGATTACATCCTCAAGTGGTTCGAAGAAGCCGGCTTTAAGGTTTCCGTTGAACGTGAGAAAGGCGAGTGGTGGAGTGTGCTTGCACACTCCTAAACGAGCCAAGGGCGACAAACGCATAAGGTGAGAGTCGCGACCAAGCGTAGCTTGGGCATGACCGAGCCGCGGCGTTTGGCAATCTCACGAGGTGAGATTGCAATGGTGGAGTGTGCTCGCACACTCCTAAACGAGCCAAGGGCGACAAACGCGTAAGGTGACCCCGCAACAAGTGCGGGGTGACAAGCTGAAAAAGTGACGGGATGGGGCCAATGGCCCCTGCCTTTCGGCTCGGTCATATCCATGCAAGTATGGCTGCAACACTCGCCTTCTAGGCAGTCTTCGCGTTGTTCAGGATGACGTCGTCCTGACCTAACCACTAGCCACTAATCATTGTTTACTTACTTCTTAAACGTGGGCTTTTTGAAGCCTTTGGCGTGGGTGCGGCGGCTGGCGAGGTTTATCTCGCCGCTGTTGAAGCGGTTCTTGTCTTCAACATTGCGGTGCTCGCGGAACGGCGCATTCTGCTGATTTCCGCGACGGTCAAAATCGCGACGGTCATCAAAGCGATTATCCCCGCGGCGGTTATCGAATGCGTTATCACGGCGGTCCCCATTACGATCAAAATCTCGGCGATCATCAAATCGGCGCTCGCTGTGGAATCCGCGACGTTCTTGACGTTCTCCTTCGCGTTCAAAGCGATCGCGACTCTCGTTTCGCCAGTTTTCGCGACCTTCTCCATTACGTTCGTCAAATCGGCGATTCTCGCCGAAGCGGTTTCCGCGACTTTCGCTAAAGCGTTCTTCGCGGAACTGGAATTCGCGCGGTTCGTACCCGTCATCGCGCCAGCGGTTCTTGACTTTCTCTTTTTTCGGGCGCAAAGCTTGCGTGCGTTCGTCGCGCTTTTGCATTTCGCGCTTGCGGAAGTCTTCGTTTTCTTCGCGTTCCTTGCTCGGGAAAAATTCCTTGCCTTCGGCCATTGCGGTGCGGCTCAGCAGCAAGCGACTGACTTTACCCATCTTGAGGCGTTCCAGAACTTCGCGCAGGTGCGGGCGGTTCGCAGGAATGTACCAGAAGAAGAACTGCTTCTGGTTCGCTTTTTCTTCGGGCGTTTTCGCGACAAAGAGCGGCTTTCCGTCCGGCGTCATTTCGGCGTAGAACATTTCGGTCGCAATCGTCATCGGCGTTGGCGTAAAGTCTTGCACTTGTTCCAACTGAAAACCCAATTGCTTTGTTTCTAGTGCGAGTTCAGCCATGTCGGCTTCGGTGCAGCCAGGGTGGCTACTGATAAAGTATGGAATCAATTGTTGCTTTTTGCCAATGCGTTTGCATTCGTCGTCAAAGAATTCCTTGAACTTATGGAACAGCGTAAAGCTCGGCTTGCGCATCAATTTCAAGACAGCATCGCTCGTGTGTTCAGGGGCGACTTTTAATCGTCCGCTCACGTGGTAGTCGATGAGCTCGCGGGCGTATTCTTCATGGTCCTTGCGGAGTTCTTCGTCGTCGGTCTCTTGCAAGAGCATGTCGTAACGGACGCCACTTCCGATGAACAGGTGCTTCACCTTCGGGTGGTTGCGCACTTCACGATAAAGGCTCAAGATTTCGGCGTGGTGCGTGTCCATATTGTCGCAAATCTTAGGCGTGAGGCAACTTGCACGGGCGCACTTTTGGCAACGGCTTGGGTCACGGCCACGCATATTGTACATATTTGCGCTCGGGCCGCCGAGGTCTGTAATCGTTCCGGCAAAGCCTTCCATATTGGTGACGATTTCAACTTCACGCAGAATGCTTTCGCGGCTACGGCTTGCGATGAACTTGCCCTGGTGTGCGTTGATGGCGCAGAAACTGCAACCACCGAAACATCCACGGTGCGTGTTGATGCTGAACTTGATCATGTCAAACGCAGGCACATTGCCACGCTTCTTGTAACGCGGGTGCGGTTCGCGGGCGTACGGGTATTCAAAGCTTTCGTCGAGTTCGCCGTATTCGAGTGGCGGATAGGCGGGGTTAATCACCACGGTCTGTTCGGCGACATCTTGCAGAATGCGGCGCTGGAACCACTTGTTGCATTCGATGTCCACCCTGCGGCAGTTTTCGATTTGGTTCCTCTTGCTTTCCAAACATTCTTCGTAACTGTACAAGCGCAAGTCTTCCCAATTGCTGTTCTTCGGAACGTTCCCCTTGGGCGCCAAGTAGGCGGTCTGCGGAACGGAATTGAGGCTCGAGAACGGAACGCCTTTTTTGAGCAAGCGAACTATTTCTTTCAGCGGCTTTTCGCCCATGCCGTAAACGAGAATGTCTGCCTGCGTATCGAAAAGAATGCTCGGCTTGAGTCTGTTGCTCCAGTAATCGTAATGCGTCACGCGACGTAAGCTTGATTCGAGACCGCCAATGAGGAGCGGCACATCGGGGTAGAGCTTCTTCAAAATCTTTGCGTACGTGTACGTGGCGTAATCGGGGCGGAATCCGGCCTTGTTCCCCGGCGTAAAGGCGTCGTCACTGCGGAGGCGCTTTGCTGCGGTGTAGTGGTTCACCATCGAATCCATACCGCTCGAAATCGCAAAGAAAAGTCGCGGCTTGCCGAGCTTCTTAAAATCGCGCAAGTCGTCGCGCCAGTTCGGCTGCGGCAAAATCGCTACGCGCAAACCCTCATGTTCCAAAAGTCGTCCGACAACTGCGTGCCCAAAGCAAGGGTGGTCCACGTAAGCGTCGGCGCTGATGATGATCACGTCAACGTAATCCCAACCGAGTTCGTCCAGGTCTTCTTTGCAAATGGGTAAAAATCGAGGATCGTACATAATGGAACTTATGGGGTTAAAAAGTTTATAAACCTAAAGATAGAAAACG
>JBGVAT010000048.1:0-9182 GCA_045224895.1 Fibrobacter sp. | reverse complement strand
GTCCTGTTTTTCGTAAAATAGACTTCCAAGAAATTTTCTTGGGCCGTCACTAAGCACATCTCCGATTCCTTCAATCTTCCCGGAAGTCTCTCGGGCTTCCGTTTCTCGTTCAGGTCGTTTTGGGTGACCCGTTCGAGGGTGAGACCAATTATAGAATTTTCAGGAATAAAAACAAGGGGTCATCGGCAAAAAAAATCACTTTTTTTCACTTTTTTTGATAAAAACGGGTTGTATCCGACTTTTACATCATAATGTTCACATTCTATTCACCATTTTTTTCAAGCACGCTTTCGACAGCAGACCACATTTGCCCCCAAAACCATCATTTTTTCAGAAAAAATATTTTAGGGCGCTCAAAAAAGCGCCCTTTTTCACCTAAACGATAGATTTGACTACCAGATCCGTAGGATTGCCACAGGTATCCAAATCAATTTCAGTGGATTTTACCTGCCAGCGGAACCACGTCAACTGCCGCTTTGCATAATTACGGGTCTTTCGCTTGACTTCTTCGAGGATCGATCGCACTTGATTGCCGTCTTTTGCACACAAAAGTTCTCTATAGCCAAGACTCTGCCACGCAGGAGCGTCCAACGGCACCGATTCTGCAAGCGACTTGATTTCGTCCATCCAGCCGTCTGCCATCATCTGATCCACACGGGCGTCAATCCGCGCATACAGATTTTCGCGACTGCGGTTCAACCAGAACACAGGCAGAACGCCAATCCCGCCCACACGTTCCTTTTGCCAATCCGAGAGTTTTCGGCCAGTGGACTGATAAACTTCCAGGATACGAATGATACGCTGGAGGTTATTCTTCTCGACCTTTTCCATCGCTTCGGGATCGGCCGACTTCGCCTTTTTGTACAAACTATCGCTTCCAAATTCAGAAGCTTCATCTTCGAACGAACGGCGAACCGATTCATCGATTTTAGGGAGTTGCGGGAGCCCAAGCATCAAAGACTGGAGATACAAGCCTGTTCCTCCCACCAAGATGTAATTCTGGTCGGGATTTTCAAAAAGAAGCCTTTTCACGTTTGCACAAAAGTCGCCCGCCGAATATACCTGACGGGGATCCAGAAAATCAACAAGGTGATGTTTCACCCTCAATAAATCTTCTGCAGGAGGCTGAGCGGTACCGATAGCAAAGCCTTTATAGATTTGGCGAGAATCCACACCAATGATTTCGGCATTAAAGCGTTCCGCCAGTTCCAGTGAAAGGCGCGACTTGCCAACACCAGTAGCTCCAACAAGTGCAAACACAATAGGCATGGGCTCAATGTAGTTATATTTACAAGCGAAATGATCAAACTTAAACACATTGTTGCACTTTTTTTGGCGTCGGGGATTTTGGCCGGTTTGGCATTTTTTTTGAATAACCAGGACAAAGCGAACCAGATTCTCGAAAGCATTGAAGAAACAGCCAGTATCAAAAAAACAGAGACTGTTCCCGCCGAACAGGACACAGTCCCATTCGCAAAGAAACTCCAGGACGAACTCAAGATAATTTCTTCCAGCTATTCCAAGCGCACCAAGCGTGACATCTGGACACTCGCCCGCGGAAAGACCATCGTCGTCTACCTTTTACAGGCGCAAAAATTCATCAATAAAAATGGCGGCACCGTCATTTCGATGGAAGAGCTAAACGACAACCCCAATTCTTACCAATCCGCCAAGGTTGAAATATTGGCTCCAAACGGGGACTCGCTACACCTGACATTCCAAGTTTCAGAAAACATCTTCATGAAAAACGCATCGCTTATGTCGATTGCATTCCAGACGACCAAGCTTACGCCCGAAGTCATCGCAAAACTAAACAGTTTAAATTTTCCTTTTGACATTCTTGTCCCACCATTCGGGATGCCCGCCGACTTCTATAAGGACCTGGACAAAATAAACAACAAAGAAGTCGTTCTCTGGCTTGCCATGGAATCGACAAAGCTGAACCAGGAACACAACAAGTTCCGCCCGCTCCGCATCCACCACACAGCAGAACAAATCGAGCAGAACATCAATGACGCCAAAAAGGTTTTGCCCATCGCAACAGGCATTGCCACGCGTTACGGTGAACAGGCCGTCAAGCACAGGCAGCTTTTGCAAGCCGTCATGAAGCCCGCACAAAAAAAGGGAATGTGGTTTATGGACTTGTCGCTGGAAGAGCGCACCGTCGTTCCGCAAACCTGCAAAGACTTCGACATTATCTGTAAAATAGCCTTCCCTTACAATCCGGACAACAGTTCTGTAGAGGACTACATCCACCAAAAGCTCAGGGAAGCCCCCAAAAGTGGAACATCTGTCATGATCCTTCCACTGACTAAAGAAAATTTATCTAAAATCGAAGATATCGCCACAAAGGCAGCCAAGCAAGGCACGTCCATCGTCGATTTGTCAACTTTATTCAATTCTAAATAGGAGAGCCTATGTCTATCAAACTCGGTGTTAACGTGGACCACATCGCTACCATTCGTGAAGCCCGTAAAGGCAAGGAACCCGACCCAGTCGCAGCAGCAATGATTGCAGAACTCGCAGGTTGCAACGGGATTACCGCCCACCTCCGTGAAGACAAGCGCCACATCCAGGACCGCGACATCAGGCTCCTCCGCGGAACAGTTACGACCAAGTTAAATCTCGAAATGGCTCCGACGCAGGCAATGGTGCAGTTCGCCATCAACCGCCAGCCGGACATGGTCACACTCGTCCCCGAAGTTCACACCGAACTTTCGACCGAAGACGGCCTGAACGTCTCTGCAAAGATTGACGAACTCGCCAAGTACATCATGACGCTCCGCAACAACGATATTCAGGTGAGCGTGTTCATCGACGCCGAAACGGAACAGGTCAAGGCAGCCAAGAAGGTCGGCGCAAACTATGTGGAATTCAACACCGGCAAGTACGCCACCGCTTTTGAACTCGGCAGCCGCGAAGAAGTCGACCGTGAAATTTCGGCATTGCAGGACATGACGGTTCTCGCCCACAAGTACGGGCTCAACGTTTTTGCCGGACGCGGGCTCAATTACAGGAACGTCGAAGCGGTTGCACAGATTGACGGCATCGACGAAATCATCATCGGGCACAGCATCGTGAGCCGCGCCGCTCTCGTCGGTATGGAACGCGCTGTAAAAGAAATGATCGAAGCGATTAAGGGTTAATAATCCTTATATTCCACGTTTTCGAGGACAAGCCCCTGCGGGGGCGCCCACGTGCGTTCGCCTTTGAATTCCTTGGCAAAAATACGGTTCACCGTACCTTCGGGAAAACGTCCTCGACCTACGTCAAAAAGCGTCCCGACCATCGCACGCACCTGACGGTGCAAAAAGCGGTTCCCCTTGATATGGAACATACAGCTCCAGTCGTTCAGGCGCTCCAGACGGAACTCGCTCAACGTACAAAGCGTCGACTTTCCGTCGTTCCTCGGGATGCAGAAGTCGATAAAGTCGTGTTCGCCCAGGAACGAAGCGGCTTCGCGAGCCATCGCATCGATATCGAGATTGAGCGAACCGCACTCCCAGCCAAAGTCGCGCATCAGCGCCACCGGGCGCGTGAAGATCGTATACTGGTAGTAACGCAAAATGGCATCATAGCGAGCATTGAAGTCCGGGGCACACGGTTCCAAATCGCGGATACGAATGAGACGCTTGGTAAGCCCGTTCACGGAACGCACGACTTTTTGCGGATCGAGTTCTCCGTCGTAATCAAAATGGACACACTGCCCACGGGCATGGACACCCGTATCGGTACGGCCCGACCCCGTCACGCGGATTGGCGCACGGAGAGCCGTAGACAAAGCTTCTTCGAGTGTAGACTGGACCGTCACAAAGCGGAGCTTGCCGCCACAGTTCTGTTCTTGCCAGCCGTAAAAGGCGCTGCCTAGATATTCACAACGAAAGCGGTAACGCATCAGTTACCTGCTTCGACAGCTTCCTTGATAACAGCCTCGACCTTCGCCTGAGGAATCTTAAGCTTCGAAGCAATGGCCGAAGCCGGGAAGCCCCTGCGGGACATCTGCAAAATCTTGCTATTGACCGAGGATTCGCGGTCAAAACGGTTCATATCAAGCGGATGGGCCGGAGCAGCAGCCTCAGGCTTCTGAGGAGCCTGGACCTTAGAAGACAAGACCTTCGAGCGGTCATGATGAAGCACATCGGAAAGAGACTGCATTGCAGAAGTAATGCGTTCTCTAGCCGTCGGACGGAGGACAGTCTTTCCGTTAAATGGTGACGTCAAAATTCGATTTTCAGGAATGCCGTTTTCGTCTTCAAAAGCGGCGGGCTTTGATTCCGGAGCAGCCGTTGTCGCCATCGTCTCGGATTCACGACGCTTGGCGGCAAATTCTTCGACCTCGTCAATAATGGACTTCTTGGGCGTGTGGACTCGCGGAGTCACCATCGTCTCGCTTTCATCGCGCGAAGAAGTTTCCGTAGGATCCAAGGACTTGGCAACAGCATCGACCATTCGTGTCTTGGCAAGCGCTTCCATCATTCGGGTTTCAACAATCTTTTTGCGATGGATAAGCACAAGCACGAGAATCACAGAGCAAAGGAGAACGGCAAGCGAGCCACCGATAATCCAAAGCAAGACGCCGCTAGAGAATCCCCCGACATTTTCTTCAGAAGCATCCAGCTCGTCAGCCGATTTCGTACGCATCGCCGAAAGATCTTCCCAGGCGTTGGACAGTTCTTCGCGGATGGCCACTTGGGAATCGACATTGCCCTGGGCGTTCCACAGCGCCACTTCCAAGGAATCGATCTTGGATCGCGTCTGCATATATCGATTGACGTCGAACGAAGAAGACGATCCGGAAAAATCAACCTTGAGATAAACAATTAAGGCGCAAGCTAGTACAAAAAGCACGACTGGAGCAGCATATTTCTTCATGCCTGCAAATTTAGAAATTATTCTAGAGACGTTTTCATTTTGAGAGTTCAACACAGAACAAAACCTCATTTTTGCACACCTATAGATAATTGTAGAAAAAATACAACGCCTCATTGTGAACTTCACAACACTTTTCAACACCTTTTTGGCCAAAAAACGTTAAATACCGCCAACATTAAATACCTTTATGTTCAAGAACTCTTTGTTCTCCTCCTAACCCCAAAAGAACACTGTAGCCCCAACAGCTACAGTGTTTTTCGTTTTTTAGACGATATTTTCCCTAAGACATTCCAATTTGAACGATTATTATTCGCACTTTTTCACGTCTAATCGTGCAAATCAAGACTTTTTTCTAAAAGTTTTTATAGTTTCAAGCTATGCAACCGCAAGCACTTAGACTGTCAACGATCACGATTTCGAATCTCCGCTCGATCCAGCGCGAGACATTTCCGCTTAGCGATTTTACAGCACTTATTGGCTACAACAACGCCGGTAAAACGAACATCCTCATGGGGATACGCTGGCTCCTCGCCCATTTTTCATTGGACATTTCTTATTTTGACGACCCGAACCACCCTGTTGAAGCCGAAGGCATTTTTGAAGGCATTACCGAACAGGTTTTAAACCGCCTGGGCGACGAAAGAGCGGCCGAAGTGGAGCCGTTCCTGTGCGGCACAACGCTTCGTGTCAAAAAAATCCAGCGCATTCCGGGCGAACTCCCAGGCAATATTGAATTTTGGGCATTCTGCCCGCCCAACGGAAAACGCAAAAATTCCAAGGACTGGGTCCGAGTCAACGACAAGTTCATTTCGGCATTCAAGCGCATGTTCCCGGAACCCATCGCCATTTGGGACTTCGAAGGCAACAAGGCCTTCACAAAACTTTTGCACGAAATTTTCAAGCCGCTCGAACGTAGATTCGGCGGTGAACTGAGCAATGTCATCGAGCAGTTTGCCGAACTGACATCTTCGGGAAGCGACCGACAGGCCGACGAAATCAGGTCATTCGACAGGGATGTCAATACTGCCCTCCAGCCGCTATTCCCTAGCGTGAAGGTGGAACTCGACATTCCCGTACCGACTCTCGAAACGTTCCTCAGAAGCGCAACGATCAAGGTCATCGACGAAGAAGACGGTTTTGAACGCGACATATCCCGCATGGGAGCGGGTTCGCAGCGAGCCATCCAAATGGCCCTCATCCGTTACCTCGCCGACATCAAGAAGCACCACAACAACCATTACCTGAGCCGCACCATGCTGCTCATCGATTCGCCAGAGCTGTTCTTGCACCCGCAAGCGGTGGAACTTGTGCGCGTGGCCCTCAAGAACCTTTCGAACGAGGGATACCAAATCGTATTTGCAACGCACTCCGCGCAGATGGTCACCAGCGAAGACGTGAGTACGTCACTACTGATCCGCAAGAACAAGGAACGCGGAACCTTCATGCGCAAGCGAATGGAAGATGCCGTGCGCCAAGTGGTTCAGGATGCTCCGAGCCAGTTGCAAATGCTCTTTAGCCTTTCGAACAGCAATGAACTCTTGTTCGCCGATTACGTACTCCTCACCGAAGGAAAGACGGAATGGCGCGTGCTACCGGCTTTGTTCGAACGCATTACCGGGCAGTCCTTCGCCCTCATCAAATGTGCGCTCGTGCGTCAAGGCGGCGTGAGCAACACCCGCAAAAGCATGCAAGTATTGGCCGCCATGGACATACCCGTCCGTGCGATTGTCGACTTGGACTATGCCTTCACCACGGCCACCCGCGATGGATTCTTGAGCGCAAACGACCCGGACATCATACAATGCCGCAACTTGTTCCGTGAACTCTCTTGCCACCACCATTTGCGTCTGGTGAACGGGCTCCCGGTCAACAAGCATAGCAATATCAACGCCTCGACCGCTTATGCGATGATGGCCTCGATGCCCGAGGCTGAAGTCCCCATTCGGAACATCCACAAAAAACTCTGCGACCAGGGCATTTGGGTATGGACCCACGGCGCCATCGAAGAACACCTGGGGCTCAACGGCAAGAACGAAATGGTGTGGCGGAACTTCATTGAACGGAGCAAGGCCAAGAACTTTGTCCAGACGCTCCCCGATGCCGAAGGCATTAACGAACTTTGCCAATGGATCATCAACGGGAGTAGAGGATAGGTATAAAAAAAGGCGATCCCGGAACGGAGTCCGGGATGACAAGCTAAAAAGTACGTTTTTTTTGTTACTGTCATGCCGGCCCTTGTGCCGGCATCACCTTTATACTGTGTAAGGCGATCCCGGAATAAATCCGGGATGACATTCTAGATGTTATCGATAATCGCGTTGAACGCTTCGACAGGACGCATCCACTTCTTGAGAAGCTCTGCCTTCGGGATGTAGTAACCACCGATATCGGCAGGCTTACCCTGTTCAGCTGCGAGAGCGGCGACAATCTCCGTTTCCTTTGCGGAGAGAGCAGCAGCGATCGGAGCGAACTTGCCGGCGAGTTCTGCATCGTCCTTCTGGGCGGCAAGAGCCTGAGCCCAGTAGAGAGCGAGGTAGAAGTGGGAACCACGGTTGTCAAGTTCACCGATCTTACGAGCCGGCGTGCGGTTGAATTCAAGAATCTTGCCGTTAGCAGCATCGAGCGTATCGGCCAAGACCTTAGCCTTCTTGTTACCATCCTTGAGCGCGACCTGTTCAAATGCAGGCACGAGTGCGAAGTATTCGCCAAGAGAATCCCAGCGGAGGTAGTTTTCGGCGAGGAACTGTTGCACCTGCTTCGGAGCGGATCCACCTGCACCTGTTTCGTAGAGGCCACCACCTGCCATAAGCGGCACGATGGAGAGCATCTTTGCAGAAGTACCGACTTCGAGAATCGGGAAAAGGTCCGTGAGGTAGTCACGCATCACGTTACCCGTCACACCGATGGTATCGAGACCAGCCTTGGCACGCTTCATCGTTTCGACGATAGCCTTGCGCGGGCTCATAATCTTGATGTCGAGACCCTTGAGGTCATGTTCCGGCAAGTAGGCTTCGACCTTTTTCTGGATTTCGCGGTCGTGAGCGCGTTCCGGATCGAGCCAGAAGATTGCCGGAGTGTTCGAAAGGCGGGCGCGCGTTACAGCGAGCTTCACCCAGTCACGCACCGGAGCATCCTTGGCCTGGCACATACGGAAGATATCACCAGCAGCGACTTCCTGCTGCAAGAGGACTTCGCCCTTGCTGTTCACTGCACGAATGACGCCCTTGCCCTTGGCGACAAACGTCTTGTCGTGGCTGCCGTATTCTTCGGCGCCCTGAGCCATAAGGCCCACGTTCGGCACAGTACCCATCGTCTTCGGGTCGAATGCGCCGTTCTGCTTGCAGAATTCAATCGTTTCGTCGTAGATTCCAGCGTAGCAGCGGTCCGGGATGCAGGCGACAACTTCTTGCAGCTTGCCTTCCTTGTTCCACATGCAGCCGGAATTGCGGATCATGGCCGGCATCGAAGCGTCGATAATAACGTCGCTCGGCACATGCAAATTCGTAACGCCCTTGGCAGAATCGACCATGGCGAGGTCCGGACCTGCGGCGAGAGCGGCGTCGATAGCAGCCTTGACTTCAGCTTCCTTAGCGTTGCCTTCGAGACGCTTGTACAAGTCACCGAGACCGTTGTTGGCATCGATTCCGAGTTCCTTGAAGAGGTCGGCGTACTTCGTGAACACATCCTTGAAGAACACGCGGACAAATGCACCGAACAGCACCGGGTCAGAGACCTTCATCATCGTGGCCTTGAGATGCACGGAGAAGAGGAGGCCCTTGGCCTTGGCTTCGGCCATCGCTTCGGCGATGAACTTTTCGAGAGACGCCATGCGCATGACGGTCGCATCGATGATTTCGCCCTTGAGGAGCGGCTTTGCGGCACGAAGTTCCGTCACGGCACCAGTTTCATCGACAAATTCAATCTTGAAGGAGTCGGCTTCGGCCATCGTGATGGACTTTTCGTTACCGTAGAAGTCATCGGCCTGCATGCTGGCAACGTGAGTCTTCACGGATTCGTTCCAAACGCCGTTGCTATGCGGATTGTTGCGGGCATAGTTCTTGACAGCGTTAGGAGCGCGACGGTCGGAGTTGCCCTGGCGAAGCACCGGATTCACAGCGGAACCCTTCACCTTGTCGTAGCGGGCGCGGATAGCCTTTTCTTCGTCGTTGGCAGGAGCATCCGGGTAATCCGGGAGAGCATAGCCGTTCTTCTGGAGTTCGGCAATAGCGGCCTTGAGCTGCGGCACCGAGGCAGAAATGTTCGGGAGCTTGATGATGTTTGCATCCGGTTCAAGCGTGAGCTTGCCGAGG
>JBGVAT010000047.1:0-13328 GCA_045224895.1 Fibrobacter sp. | reverse complement strand
TAGAGCACCGGCCTGTCACGCCGGAGGTTGCGAGTTCAAGCCTCGTCTATCCCGCGATAAAGCACTTCTCTTTGAGAAGTGCTTTTCGTTTTTTACTGTCACCCCGCACTTGCCCTTACTGTCATCCCGGACACCGTTCCGGGATCACCTTACACGTCCCCCCCCCACTGTCACCCCGGCCCCCGTGCCGGCATGACAAGCACAGTACCACAGCTTACACGTTTTATCCTTTCTGTCATCCCGCACTTTCGCACACTGTCATTCCCGCCACTGAGCGGGAATCCCCTTCTTGAATAGAAACAGGAGATGCCCGATCAAGTCGGGCATGACAATCGAGGACGCAATCTTTTATATTATATCTGGAATCCTAGAGCGACGTTCACGTCGATCACTAAGCCCTTGTCCATCTCGAACCAGGCGTCTTTGCGAGTCGCATCAAAATCACTCACCCACGTATAACCCGCCCCCACATCAACAGAGAGCGCAAAACGTCCGAAGAATCCTTCCCCGTCGTTAAAAATCTTCTTCACGCCAGCATTGAACATCAGGCCAAACAACCAGCCGTCAAAATCACCATCTTTTTCCGTATCAACGTGCAGATGGCTCAACAGCATCCCCACCTGGAAGAACCGCCAGCGCTTTCCGCCAACGCCATACAAGCGAAAACTTTCCTGCAAGCCGATATCGGTAATCTTGTAGTCGTCATCCGAGCGGTCAACGCGCACGTAATGCGGCATCGACATCAACGAAATCTTTTCGATCAGTTTCCATTCGAACGAGAGGTTGAACGAGGGGTAATCCGTAAAGCCGTTCGGAACGCACACGCCCGCCCAAAAATGCGAATACGGCAAAATGAAGTTCATCGGATGGATGTACAGCGTATACGTCGAATCCGTATAGGTCACAACTTCTTCAACAACATCCGTAGAGTCTTCGTCCGGCTCCGCGGATGGAGCCGCCTCAGCAACAGGTTCTTCTGCCGGCTGTACTTGTTCCACCGTTTTTTGAGACACTTTTTTTTGCGATTTAGCAGGTGTCGAAGTTTTCGCAAAAACAAGTGCTGACGCAACAAGCATTAAGAGGACGGCTTTTTTCATACAATCTAAATTTAGTTAAATTTTCCTCCTTCACTTTTCATCCACCTCGAAACATACACGCCATTCCAGCCTAATGAATTGTGTCGAAAGCCCCGCGCATACGAGGCTCCCACGTGCCCCCATCGAACGGAAAACTCGACGGCGACCGCAAAATCCGGAAAGCGGTAAGAAGTACAGATCTCCATGAACTTCCAACGGAATTCCGCCCCCACATAAAGGTAATCAAGGTCGCTTTCCGCAAACGCCCGAAGCGCCTCCTCCGAATTCCAATGGACACCCACCATGGGCGAAACACCCTCGTCGGTAAAGCCGCTCAGCATCCCCGCCAAATGAACCTGACGCCAGCCGTAATCCGCCCCCACCTTCAACCGGTGCCGCGCCCACAGCGACTCTCCGGGAATCCATTCCATATCGAGTCCGTACCCCGCGCCTACCGCAAAGTGCGCCCAAGTCTTCGCAAACGCAAACTCCCAGTAAGTCCCGCGGTAAAGCGAGTCCATCGAAGCGTAAGAGGCGAACGCCCCCACGCGATAGGATTCATTCCCGAAATCAAGCGAAAGATTCCACGAGAATGCATCCACATCGTCCATCCAGTAAAATGCAGTGCCATACGCCGGATCCGCAAAACGTGCAGGCGTCGAATTGTACCCGCCAAGCCCCACCGGCGAAAGCCCGCCCGCCAAAAGCGAGGCAAACGGCGCACGTCCATCCGCAGCATACAAAGATACAGCAGGTCCGCACAACAACGCAAACAGCATTACACACAAATGTTTCGCGCATACCCCAACCCCACCATTAACGATTTTTCGAGCCACGCCAACGGCACATTTTATAACACCGCGATTGCTACGGGCGAACAAGAATTCCGACCACATCCTCGAACTCCCCCACAGACAAAGCGACAAAGCCAACGCCGATTCCAAGATTTTCTTGCACCGGAACCTTCACCCATTCGTACGACTCCGCCGAAACCACCGTCTTCCAGACGCGACGCCCCGCCGAATCCAAAAGCGAAAGTTTCACATCATAACCGGACTCCACGCGAACACGAAGCGGCGCCCCCTTTTTCGAGACAACACGGGATGATAATTTATACACAACTGGCGCAGTATTTATAGCAGGCACGGTACCCCCTCCAGGCACAGATTCCGTTCCAGGCGCAGTACCCATACCAGGCACGGTTCCCGCTCCCAACGACAAGCTATTTTTCTGCTGATACCCGGGCGTAAAATCACGCCGCCCCGTCAACGGATTGAACCCCGACGGACACGCGACCGTCGACTTGTTCCAGCGAACGCTATCTATAACATCATCACGGAAACAGAGATTCAGCGAGCCCTCCGTATTGTTCAAATATCCAAGCGACACCGGGAGCAAACGAATGTCAGGAATCCCCAAAGACTCCCGCAACACAGCCGTATCCTTGCTCACAAGAACCGTCTGGTATGGCATGATCGAATCGCCCACCTTGCCCAACGCCCCGCCGCGGTCGCAAAAGCGGAACACATCCAGCGGGAGCGCATACGCACTCGCATTGTAGAGTTCCACCCACTCGGGCATCGGTTCCTCCGGGCAATGATGAACCTCCGTCATCCGCAACGAACGCCCCAGCCTGCCAAGCTCGCCCACCAGCATCAAGAGCGAATCTTCCTCGACGCCAAGCTCGTAATCCGGATCGCCCGCCCCCATCGTGCCGGCCACGAACACCCATTCGTCCGTGAGCCCCACACGCTGCATCGCATACCCCGGCTTAGGCTGCGGGAGCGTCACCGAATCCACGCAAACGCCCGACCAGACCTTCCACACAGTCTCCCGCGAATTCGGGAGCGAAAGCTTCCCTAGCGAGCCACACGCCACCCCCTTCCGCCTA
Source organism: Fibrobacter sp. (assembly GCA_045224895.1). Classification (GTDB taxonomy): domain Bacteria; phylum Fibrobacterota; class Fibrobacteria; order Fibrobacterales; family Fibrobacteraceae; genus Fibrobacter. Next base: position 10,361 of record JBGVAT010000047.1, on the reverse strand, counting down.
GGGCACGACGCCGTATCGTGGAGCAGCAAAAAGCGCTCCGCCGCAGGCCACTCAAAAGCCATAATTTCCTTAGACTCAAACCGCACATAGAGCGAATCCGCGCGGTTTTCACCGCTGGCACAGACCCCACTACAGAACACATCTGCGCGGTTCCCATCACCATACAAATCCGTACGGTCATCCAGACGAATTTCAACGTATTCGCCTTCCACGTCCGAAACATTCTTCGGATCCGGGAAAAACTCCACAAACATCGGGCAAGAATACGTTACCGAAAAAAGCGCCATACCGCAAAAAACAGCGGTCGGCACAAGACAGCCATAATTTTTCACAACACCCTCCCGGGTGCCCCGTCAAGCGTCCCTCACGCTAACGAGATTTAGTCGACTTCATAGTCGTTGGGGAGAATATAAGAAAGAGGGTTAACCGGATGACCGTTCACCCACACCTCATAATGAAGGTGTGGACCCACAGAACGCCCCGTGTTGCCCATATAGCCAAGGATTTGATAACGATGTATAAACTGTCCCGGAGTCACGGCCGACATCTGCATGTGCCCAAAACGGGTCTTGATGCCGTTGCCATGGTTCAGGACGACAAAATTCCCAAAAGAAGAACTCAGCTGGGAAATTTCAACCACGCCATCCGCCGGAGCGTAAATCGGAGTCCAGCGGTCATTCGCGATATCGATGCCCTGATGCATCTTGCCGATTTCACCCGTCACCGGATGGATGCGCGGCCCGAAAGCCGAAGCATAACGACCATGCGTCGGCGAAATCGACGGAATGTAGCGTAAAACAGAGCGGCTCTGGTCAATGTACTTGGTCAGGGCGTCAAAAGACTTTTCATTGTTGTGGATCTTGCCGAAAATACGCCAGACATCTTCGTGCATCTGGGCCGTACGTTCAAAGACCGGGGAACTCTTGCGCAGCAGCTGGACCTCGGGCTCGATATGGCCACCCGTCGCCAAATCACGGGAAGCATCGTCCGGCAGCGGGAGTCCAAGCTTGGCATGGAGCATCTTCTCGGCCTTGAAGAAATCCTTGGACGTATTGGAAATGTAATCCACCGTGTTCTGGATCTGCGTCAGTTCCTTATTGAGCTTCTGGCGGCTCGAAAAAGCGTGCCTCAGCACACCGTCGTAAACCGACGTCGAAAGCACCTGTACAAGGAAGAGAACGAAACCGACAATGACGACGATCCGCAACAAGAGCGAACCGCGCAACAAAAACGAAGGCACCTTCACGGTTAACATCCGTGATGACTTCTGGAAGTGAATCGATGCCTTAACGTAATTCATTAAAGAACAATGTAAATAAACTGCACCGATTTTTCAAAGGATTTATTCCTACTTTTTTATTACATACCATATATATGGAACTTATTTAGCCTTTTCAACGTTTTTTAAAGAATTTTATTCCAATTTTTAGCAAAGATTTACACAGGAATCCCACAAAACATATGGCTTAAATAGGATTGTCGAAGTCGTAGAACTTGCTCGGAATGCCAAGTTCCTTCTGGATCTTGTCCGCCAGGGCGCACACGCCAAAGACTTCGGTCCTGTGATGCCCGCACGACACGAGATTCACGCCGTTTTCCTGACAGAATATGGGCACCTCTTCCTTGATGCAGCCCGTGAGGAACACATCGCAGTCGAACTCCATAGCTTCGGGAATGCCCGAGGCTCCGCTACCGCTGCAGATGGCCACGCGCTTGATCTTTTCCGGGCCATAGAAGAACGAATTCTGCACGCCGTGTTCAAAGCAGCCGTCCAGGGTGTCCAAAAATTCTTCCCTCGTCGCAGGAGTGTTCCATTCGCCAATGACACCGATCGCCCTCTGCCCCTCGTACATGAACTCATGCACCGGATTCAAGCCCAGGTTCTTCGCTATGACGGCGTTGTTCCCGATCTCGCGATGACCGTCGAGCGGTAAATGGTACCCGAACACCGAGATGCCGTTGCACATGAGCTTGCGGAGACGTTCGGCAAACTTCCCCACCGGGAGCTGGCTATCGCCCTGCCAAAAACCGTTCGGATGGTGGACGATGATGCAGTCCGCCTTTTCCTGGATAGCCGCATCGATCAGCTGGTCGCGCAGGCTCACGCCCGTCACAATCTTGGTCACCTTGTCGTTCGCTTCGACGCAAAGACCGTTCACGCAGTAATCCTTGAAAGACTTCGGATCCAACAGGTCGTCTAGCCAGGCGGTAATAAAAGGCAAGTCCATAAAGCCTCCTTGAAGGTCAAAACATCCCGGCACCATGCCAGAATTCCGGTTCCCCCACAAACTCGTTATAATTAGCTATAGAAAATATAGATACATATTTTTTATTTACAAGCAAAAGTATCATTTTTGAGCCCAAAAGGACCTGTCGGATTAAAATCTCGTTGCCACGATCTATGCATTTAACTAAATTTACGCATAGAAAGAAATTAAATATATAGGAGCCCCATTTAATGGCACATTATCTTTTTACATCTGAATCCGTTTCCAAGGGCCACCCGGACAAGGTCGCCGACCAGATTTCCGACGCCATCCTCGACGCCTGCCTCACGCAGGATCCGCACAGCCGCGTCGCATGCGAAACCCTCGTGAACACCGGTCTCGTCGTCATTTCCGGTGAAATCACCACCAAGGCAGTCATCGACTTCCAGCAGATCGCACGCAAGACCATCAAGAGCATCGGCTACGTGAACCCGGAACTCGCTTTTGACTACAAGGGCTGCTCCGTCCTCGTCGCTATGGACAAGCAGTCTCCGGACATCGCCCAGGGCGTTGACGCCAAGGCCGCCGATGGCAAGGAAGACGACAAGCAGGGTGCAGGCGACCAGGGTATGATGTTCGGTTACGCTTGCGACGAAACCAAGGAACTGATGCCGCTCCCGATCAGCCTCGCCCACAAGCTCATGGCCAAGATCCAGGAACTCCGCGAAAAGGGCAAGATCAAGTGGCTCCGTCCGGACGCCAAGTCCCAGGTCACCGTCGAATACGACGAAAAGAACCGCCCGGTCCGCGTCCACACGGTCGTCATCTCCACGCAGCACGACGAATTCGTGAACGGCAAGGTCCTCAAGCACTCGACAATCGAAAAGGAAATCATCGAAAAGCTCATCAAGAAGGTGATTCCGGCAAAGCTTTTGGACAAGAAGACCATTTACCTCGTCAACCCGACCGGCAAGTTCGTTGTCGGCGGTCCGCACGGCGACTGCGGCCTCACTGGCCGTAAGATCATCGTCGACACCTACGGTGGCATGGGCCGTCACGGTGGTGGCGCATTCAGCGGCAAGGACCCGTCCAAGGTCGACCGCAGCGCAGCCTACGCCGCACGTTATGTGGCAAAGAACATCGTCGCCGCTGGCCTCGCCAGCCGTTGCGAAGTGCAGCTCGCCTACGCCATCGGTTACTCCAAGCCGGTGTCCGTGCTCGTGAACACGTTTGGCACAAGCAAGATCAGCGACCGCAAGATCGAAGACATCGTCGCCGACAACTTCGACCTCTCTCCGGCCGGCATCGAAAAGATGCTCGACCTCAGAAAGCCGGGCTACATCGAAACGGCAGCCCTCGGTCACTTTGGCCGCACCGGCGCACGCTTCACGTGGGAAAAGACCGACAAGGCCGCCGACCTCAAGAAAGCCGCCGAACAGCTCTAATTTAAGCTGTCATCCCAAACTTGTCATCCCGGATTTATTCCGGGATCTTCTTTTTTACACAGTCATCCCGGACTCCGTTCCGGGATCACCTTACACGCTTGTCACCTTACACGCTTGTCACCTTACACGCTTCAAAAGCGATGACGACAGCCATTCTTCAACACAATAAAAAACTTAAGGAAAAGCAAACAAGCTTTTAGACGGATTCTCATAAAACACCACCTCCAATTTCGGAGGTGTAAATGTAGATACTACAATCAACCATCTTGCAATCGGTCGATTGCAAGGTTTGTAAAATAAAAATCAAACTATAAAGGATTTCTTTATAGTTACCACTTTTGGCATTTTGACAAGAATTCTTCGCGCACAAGCTCGTAAATATAATCAGCACTACGGGCACGCAACCCTGTATCCGGAGAATTCAAAGAATCGAACACCTTTGTTTTGTATATAAAAGCAAAAGCAGACTCCATATCTAGAGAAAACTCGTTCATTAAAGACTGAACGTTTTTTTCGACAATTCTAGAAACAAGAGATTCACTTTGTGCAGCAGTCATCATCTTATCCTACGCAAGAGCGAAACAGACCTTTCTGTCAAAAAACAGAATTGGCTATTCAAATTCTTGTATTCAAGTTCCTTAGCCAACTCTTCCAATGTACGCAGGCCTTCTTCATATAAATTCAATAAATAAGCAACACCATCATCCGCAATAGGTCCTGTAACGATATCGTATTGATGAGTAAACCCAGCCGAGCGATTCCGGTTCTTGTATATAAAATCCGCCCATTCAACACAAACTTTTTCAAATCGCAGAATTTTCAAAGCATCCGATTAAAAAATACTTTCGTCAAAATCATATTCCTGAACAACAGGCGAGCCTCCCCAAATTCGGCATCGACTTTTTGCAAGTTCAAAGGCCTGTTGTTGAATATCTGTTACGTAGAAGCCCTTTCCAAAATCCTTGTATGGTTTGGTCATCCCTAAATCAATTTGGGAAAAGTCACAATTTGTCCCATGGTAGAGAATCATCCGATTGTCCCGCCATTACTTTTGCAGACGACAACAAGATCATCCAAAGCGTCTTCCACCGGGAGAAGATGTTCCGAAGAATAGCAGTCGTCAAGAAAGCGAATTCCCTTGAACTTGCACAAGTATTCTGCAGCGCCCTGGAGCGTCAGCTGAAAACGCCGTGCAAAAAGACGGATGCACATATTTACATAAGGAATTTTGTACTTGTCGGTCATATTTCGAATATAGATTATACAACTCTAAAAAACAAGCTGAGCTTTTTTTTTAGCCGAAAAAAGAGCAAATGTCCTGCGGGTTGCAGGACATTTTCACTTTTCAACATTCACTTTTCAACATTCACTTTTCCAGGAAAAGATTTTGCCCCATTCTCCACACCACCTTGTTGACGATGCCGGTGTAGCTATGGATGATCTTCACGACCTTGGTCGAGACGTTTTCTTCGATGCCGGCGATGAAGAAGCAGGCCTTGTCAAGCGGGTAACGTATATTTTCTTTCGCAAAATCCTTTAAGGGGAAAAAAAATACAGGAATACGAAAAAGAAATGAAAAAGGCAAAGATGGATGCAGCCTAGATCCCCCACCCACTTTCTATTATAAATCTTTCAATAAATTCATCAATCGCCCCAGCTCTGAGTAAGTATATCCTCTGTCATCCCTCTGTTTTTCCGTCATTGATTTTTCAGCATTGGCTATAGCATTAGCAAGACTTCCATTGTTCTGTTCAAAGTACCCATGCAGTCCCTTTCTAAAGAATTCATTTGTCTTTTTGTACTCCACACACCGATTCAAATCGTTCAGTAGCTGTTCTTGATTATCATAAGAACGCGATGTGTAATGGAAATAGTAAAGGAAGAACAACTCAGTACAGCGATGCGTTTCGAAGAATTCGACCTTGCAGTCAATACCTTTCCTTGGTTTTTTGATTGGATTGGCATACTTTATCTTCAACTTTTGATATTGAGAACGTTCGGGTTCTTTATCCTTCGTGTCCATATCGATAATGCAGAAGATATGGTTGTAGCCCAAATCAATACCCGCTTTTATCTTTTCCTCAAGTTCCGTTAGGTTCGTATGCTTGGGGAAGTCTGGTTTGATGGCCAAATGTTTGAATATATCGCGCAAGGACATGAAGTAATAGAATTCAGTAGGCCCTTCACCCAAGATAAGTGCGGTTTGATGTAGTTTGCCCATATCAATCATCCAGATTTATAAAAATACTACCAAGTTCGGGTTTGGCACCCAATCGACCAATGCGATATGAATTGTAAAGGGAAAGGTTCTTATGCAATCCAAAAGAATCACCGCGAGAATACGTCGACGACGCCGTCTCTTTGTTTTTATCGACAAACCATACAACGCCTCTGTTTTCATTAATCAAATCTTGAGACAAAAGAGTCGTTTCCTGACTAGTGATAATCAGCTGCGATTTATCAGAATTGAAGATGAAAACATTAAGATAATAATATAACAAGTCATTGTGTAAATCCTCTCCTAGTTCATCAAGATAGTACACATGAGAGCCGGAAATCATATCGTATAAAGCATCTAGAATGCGTATGTATTTCAGAGTTCCTTTTGACTGCCTATTGAGAGAAATATCAAAATCGCCATTGATTGAATAATTGACAAATGCTACAGAATCAACTGTTGGCTTAAGCAATTCTTCCTTCATTTTATCAGGAAAGTTTTCCCTTTTAATGCGTTCACGAAGTTCTGCTGGTATAAAACTATCTTCTGCACTAGGCCGATATTCCACAATGTTCAAATCAGCCTTCTGTAACATCGTGTTATAAAACTTGCGTTTCTTTGGATCATTGTAAGCATCAGTTAGGATTTCAACAATACCCTTTTCTCCATCACCATCCACATCATGATAGTTGTCCATAATCCAACTATGGAGTTCATTGAAGGGGGCTATATCCTCTTTCAGCGCGGCCTTTCTGCAAACAGATAAAACACTATGGTTATTCAACGTGTTCTCGCGAATACTTTCTTGAGTCTTAACCTGTAGTTTCAGACTGGAACCAAACTTGATATCGGCCTGTATATTTTCGCCAACAAATGAACGTTCATAGAATAATGATTTTGACTTATTTGGGTAATAGTATAAGACTTCATTCAAAATGTATTTTTCATTGAACATTACATCATAATCATACCTAATGCCATTGGCATAGAATGACACATGCATCTCGATTGGTTCATTTTTTGTGAGAGCAAATGGAATGCTTCCGTAAATTTTCTTGTTTGCATATGTTTTAGGTAAAGCCAATATGCGAAACACTTCATTCAACGCAATAAGCATGTTCGATTTTCCAGAAGCATTCGAACCATAAAGGATGCCCAATTTATACAAGAATACACCATCAATAACTTCTGAAACAAGCTCCGACGAGGGTCCTTTTGCTAAGAAGCTTAATTCTTGTTTGTCGCGAATGGAAAGGTAATTCTTTACCCAAAAATTTCTTATCATAGACGAACCTTTTTATAAAAAAAGTAGCTATACTACAGAAATATACAAAATTTTCATTCTGCGCAAGCATATATCGTCAAATTTCGTAACATTTTAACAATTCTTGTCTTTTTTTGGAAACTCGTCGCGATAGGGGCTTCCGAAGACGGCTACCGGGAAATACGCGGGAAATGGAGTACCAAGAGGCACCAGAACGTAAAGCTTCTCTATGAGCATAAAAAGAAGGAAGAATACGAAAAGGAAATGAAAAAGGCGAAGATGGATGTAGCCCAGATCTGATGTTGGGACAAACTATTTTTGCGAAAGACCCTTGACACAACCCAAAAGAATGGGGGACCAAGAGATACTTGAAGATGAGGTACCTCTATGAGCTGGAAAAAAAACGAACTTAAACGGGAAATAAAGGGATATGTAGTCTAAATCTGATGTTGGATCAAACTATTTTGCGAAAGACTCTTGACACTACCCGACGCTCAGTTTCACCACCAACCACTTACACCACCAACAAGAACACCCCGCAGACAATCATCGTCAAACCAACCATTTGCTTCAGGTATATTTTTTCCTTTAAAAACAAGAATGCAAGCAGAGCCGACCAAACATAAGTAAGTGATGTAAAAGGAAGTACTACCGTATAGTCCAAATACTTCAAAAGAATAATATTTATTACCACAGTGCTTAAACAAAGCAATCCACCAATATAAATCCAGACATTTTTATAAATCAATTTCAAGCTTAAATTCACACAGCCTTTTTTCAAGGCGAGCGAAGCAAAAGCCCCGATGATTATTTTGTCGTATAATTCAGTCATCTTATACCACCTTTTTTAAGGTACGAAGGCTTTCTTTTATTTTATAGAGTTTCTTTTTATTGATGAAAATAGTACACAAAAATTTATTTGTCAAAAGCAAACCTAATTTCTTATTCTATATTTTCTCACATATAGCAGGTTTATATTATGAGAGTAAAGAAGCTTACAATCGAGAACTTTCGTGGAATAAAAAATCTTGATCTTGATTTTTCAAATTCAAAGATGATAGTCTTTGCAGGCATTAATGGTGCCGGTAAGACAACCGTACTTGCCGCAATGCAGTATCTATTCTCATGGTATGTAGCCCGACTAAAAAGTCCCAAAGGCAAGGGATTATCTTTAAGCGATTGCGATATTACAAATGGAGAGCCATACGCATTTATTGAAATTGAGGTCATAGTAAAGAAAGGTGAACTTGATAAAGTAGTTCGGTGGTCGTTGTTAAAAAAACGTGCGTCGTATAGAAAAAATATAGAACGACAAGCAAGTAGAGTTGAACTAAACGATTACGCCGATTCCAAGATGGAACGCTTCGTAGATGGGAAAAATCACAATCTTCCTTTGGTTGATTTTTATTCAGTCAACAGAGTTGTCGATTCCGTCCCGTTGCGAGTTCGTAAAATGCATGCACTCGGTCAGCTCGACGCCTTTGATAGCGGCTTAAACAATAGTGTCAACTTCCATTCATTTTTCTTGTGGTTCCGTGAACGAGAAGATCTAGAAAACGAACTCTATCGCGAACAAGGCTCAAAATTCAAGGGCGACATCCAACTCACAGCAGTCCGTTCCGCTATTAAAAATCTTTTGCCGGGCTATCAAAATTTTCGTGTTAAACGCGTTCCTCTTTCATTTGTTGTAGAGAAAAAGGGAGAATCATTTAATTTCAGTCAATTGTCCGACGGCGAAAAATCATATATCGCTTTGGTTTGCGACATTGCTCGCAAAATGGCGATGGCAAATCCCAATGCAGAAGATCCGCTTAATAAATCGGCAGTCGTGATGATAGACGAAATTGAGTTGCACTTGCACCCCGAATGGCAAATGGGGGTTATAGACCATCTCAAAAAAACATTCCCAAAGGTGCAATTCTTTTTAACAACACATTCACCGCATATCATTACCAATCTAAAAAATTCTGAAAAAGACATGCTTATAGCATTGTCCAATGGCGAAGCTGTTCCTACAATGCGAAACCAGTATGGCCAGACGGTCGATTTAATATTAAATGATGTATTTCAATTGAGAAGCTTACGAAACAGCGATGTTCAAAAGAAATTAGACGACCTTTGGATGTTATTGAAAAAAGGTGATTGTAAGTCAGATAAGTATCAAGAAACTCTTGCTTGGCTCAAAGACAATATAAATCCCGCTGATCCAGAATTTGTAAGAATTTCCTTGCAAGAAAAGCGTATAGAGAAGGGACTTGTATGATCTCTGTCAAGAAAAATACGCCCATAGATTCTTTTACAGATTTTGTTCGTCACGAAAAACCAAAAGTATGGGAAGACCTGCATAAACAGACGAAATATCCCAACCTCTATAGTCAAATAAAATCGGCTCTTGTTAAAGAACAAGGTGGCGTTAGTGCCTACACCGAAGAGCCTATTTCTCCAAAATCTCATATTGATCACTTCTACAAGAGAAGTTTGTTCTCTAATTTGACTTTTGAATGGAATAATTTATTTGTAGACGGTCTAAGCGAACATTACGGGGCCAAATATAAAGACAGTGTTGTCAGCAACAAACGTGATTACGATTTGCTAATTTCGCCAAACGAAAACAATGTTGAACGCTATTTCACCTATATGGAAAATGGAGAAATAATTGTTGCTTCTGGATTGTCAAAGCAAGAAGCCCAAAGGGCTGATTACACAATAAAAGCTTTTAATCTGAATGATTCCGAATTGAAATCAAGGCGTGCTAGAGTTTTAAAAAATGTTCGCGATTTTGGAAAGGGATTGTCCCCCAATGACATTCGATCAGCATTGGTTGATGCAGGTTTTAGAACAGTTGTTGAATATGCATTAATATAGATTTTCGTATTGAACATTGAACGCAAAAAAATGTCCCGCCGGAGGCGGGACATTCTGCATTCAACGCTTTTCAAGAAGGATTTTACCCCTTTCTCCACACCATCTTGTTGACGATTCCGGTGTAGCTCTGGATGATCTTCACGACCTTGGTCGAGACGTTTTCTTCGATGTAGTCCGGCACGGGGATGCCGTAGTCGCCGTTGGTGTTCATCGTGACGGCGGTGTCGACAGCCTGCAAGAGGGACTTTTCGTCGATGCCAGCGATGAAGAAGCAAGCCTTGTCAAGCGCTTCGGGGCGTTCCGTGCTGGTGCGGATGCAGATTGCCGGGAACGGGTGGCCGACGCTTGTGAAGAAGGAGCTT
>JBGVAT010000046.1:0-52212 GCA_045224895.1 Fibrobacter sp. | reverse complement strand
TCTTCTTTGCAAATGGGTAAAAATCGAGGATCGTACATAATGGAACTTATGGGGTTAAAAAGTTTATAAACCTAAAGATAGAAAACGTGAGTGCGGGCGAAATTTATTTTCGTCTTACTCTGCGTTTCCTTTGACGCAACGGACGGATAGCCCGGAGTTTGGTTTTGTCAATACGAATCTTGTGTAATCTTCGTTATATTCAAATATGACTAGGGTTGCGAGTGATTCAGATTCATATTGTGTTGTTGAAGCCCACAGGTAGCCCGTTATACCCTGGTTCATGAATTTCCCTGAGTTTACGATCCCTGCGGCAACAATAGAAAATCCGTATTCGTTGGTGTTGTCAAGGCTTTTTTCCCAGCTGTCAATTGCTTTCAGCGATGTTCCTGCGCAACGGTATACGGGTGGATTTCCGTCTTTTATCACAATATCGCAAGAGTGCTCTGCGATGAGTTCCTGCCATTCATCTTCGGTGGGTAAATGCCAGCCTTCAGGACAAACTTTTTTTGCCGCCTCCCAAGTGTAGAGCCTACCAAATTTTTTGCAGTTTTCAGGTTCGTTGTCGTAACACCAGCTGTTTATTTCGTCGTTCTCTTCGCTCTCGATTTCATAGTTCATGTTTTGCGCGGTCCACACGTGGTTACTGATGACGAGGGTGCGGTAAACCTGGTTGTCGCGCTTGTCTAGCATTTCGCCGTAAGAGATATCAGGATTCAGGTAGTCTATGGTGACGCAGTCGTACTTGTCGCAATCGTAAAAGCGGAGTGAGGCGCTGGACTTGGGTGCGCTGGAGCTTGAACTTTTGGCGGAACTGGACGAAACGCTGGATGAAGAAACGGAAGACGAGGATTGGGGCTTGCTCGATGAACTGCTAGAAGCTTTTGCGCTGGAGGATGATTTCTGCTCGCTGGACGAGGAAGTCTTTATTTCGATTATGTTCGGGAACTTGATGACCGTTTTGGAGGAACGCGAGTAAGAACTGCTGGAGTCGTTGATGGGTATGATTTCGATAGAGCCACCCGCAGAACTGGAATTGCCATTTTCTTGGTGTGCGCTGGATACGTCATCGGAACAGGCCCCTCCGATGATGCTCCATAAGACCAATGCGAAAATCCAGATTTTGTTCATTCAGTTATAAAATTACTCTAATTTTTCGGGCGAGTTGTTTTGTGATGCGGTTTCGCGGGCTTTTTCTTCGCGTTCCTGGGCTTCGCGCATGGAGTAGACGCAACCGCAGAAGTTCTGGCGGTAAAGGTTGTAGTCGTGCGAAAGCTGGATGGAGCGCTTGTAGCCGCCCTTCTTCTTGAAGTCGCTGGGCAAGCGCTTGATGCCGTAAATATCGCATTGTTCCTGCACGACATCGTTCAGCACCTGGGCGTCCTTCATCGGGCTGATGGTGAGCGTCGTGGTGAAGTAGTCGCAGTTCAGTTCCTTGGCGAGTCTTGCCGATTCGGCGAGTCGCAGCTCAAAGCACTTGCGGCAGCGCTTGCCGCCTTCGGGTTCTTTCTCGAGTCCGCGGGCGATGTCGTAAAACTTTTTCGGATCGTATTCGCCTTCGATAAGCGTGACTGGATACTTTGTCTTAAATTCTGCGACGAAACGCTTGATTTCGTTGACTCGGTGCTGGTATTCTTCGGCGGGGGCGATGTTCGGGTTGTAATAGAAAAGCGTAATCTTGAAGTACTGCGAAAGGTATTCTATCGTGTAGCTGCTGCACGGTGCGCAACACGCATGCAACAAGAGCGTAGGCACTTCACCCGTGCGCTCAAGCCTGCGGATAATGCGATCCAGGTCCACCTGGTAATTGTGCTTCGGCTGCTGCTTTTCCATTGTTACTCGTCTCTCGTCCGTCTACTTCCCACTTCCCACTAAATCGTCCCTACCGCGACAATCCAGAAACAGATGGTCGAGGCAATCGCAAGAGTTCCCATGACATGGCGTTCCTTGGCACTCAGGCTGAACAGGACTGTTGCCGAGTAGAACGTGAGGTAAATCGCAAAGAAAAAGGCGAGGATGCGCACAATTCCGAACGGAATCGTCTCCGGCAGCACGTGGCCTGCGCTAAGAATGGTGAACAGAGCCACGAACTGCATGATGATCGGCAAAATGAACGCCTTGCGCACCTCCTGTGGCACGACTTTGTGGCGTCCGTTCATGGCGTACATGCCGAGCGGGGCTCCGAGAGCAAGCGCTATATTCAGCGCAATGGAGGGCAAAAAGACAATAGATCCAATAATAGCAGCTGTAAAGAACATAGCACTAATATAAAAAAAGGATTCCTTCAGGCAAAGGAGGTAACCTAAAGGAATCCGAGAGTGTTAGGATATTATTAATAATAGATTTCTCCAATGCCCTTGAACGAAAAAAATTGGAAAAACGTGGTTACAAAAGTAACCGATGACAGAAAATCATAAGATTGCGGGAGGAAAAGTCTCAAAATTTTAGAAAAAATGATAAATGGGCGAAATTTGGCTGAAAAGAAGATGTTTTTGTCTTTTTGAATGCGAAAACGAGGTCGCAACCGAGTACGTCGCTGTCCATCTTGAATTCGTTTTGGACGGAAATGGATTTTGCAGGTGAGGCTTCCGGAAATGCCACTGAAAGTTTTGCTAAGGCGTTCCTGGAATGCTGGTAAGTGGCGGCGATCTCGATTCTGGGCGGTTTTGTGTGGCTGTCCTTGCGGCGGAGCTTGGCGCTTGCGTTCAGCGAGAGGTGTTCCCAGGATGATTCGATGACGGGTTTCCATTCGGTGGCGCTACAGTTGTCGCTTGCTTCGATGCAGGTGGCGCTGATGCTTGGACGCAGCGGCTTGGGACCCGATGTGAGTGTCGCCTTGAAGCGGGCGCTGACGGAATCTGTTGCGATTGGACGGAGGATTCGGGCTTTGACGGAGAGGATGGTGTTAAAAGCTTCGGGCCATTGAAGGTTTACGGTTTGTGAGGCCCATAGGCTGTTCTCGGCAATTCCCTTGCTCAAGTTGAGTCCTTGCGGGACGGAATCGCCGTGGAGGTAGGCGGTCGTTTTCCAAGATAGATACTTCTTTTCGCTTTGCAGCTGGATCTTGATGAGGGGGAGTACTTGCCCCAGTTGGTGCCAGGCGGAAACTTGCCCGAGGGTGGTGCGGGCTTGTAGCATAATTGCACTTTGCGAGCGGAACTTCCAGAAGGCGGCGGTGATTTCGTTTTGGCGGTTCGGATGGAACGAGATTCGCGTGTGGAAGGTCCTGGACGAATCGAGAAGCGCGCCGAGCCGGAATTTGCCGATGGGGTAGAGAAGGGCGGTTCCCCACAGGGTGTCGAGCGGCAGGTGGCTATGGAGTTCCAGCGTGGAAACTTGTCCGAAATGCGCTTCGGTTTTGTCACGACGGTAGGAGAGCAGCTCTTGTGAACCGAGGTGCAATTTGAAATAGTAGAATTGGAGTTGAAGTTCCCTGCGGAGTTTTTTCATATGTCCGTCGGAGTCGTATTGGCCTTTCCACGATAATCGTCCGTGCGGGATGATTGTGGGGGCGCTTTGAACGGTTTTGGGTTGAGGTTTGTTTTTCTTTTTGGCTTTGGGCTTGGGGTGCTTTTTAGGCTGAGCCGGGCAGGGTTCTTGGGCGTAGACTTCGGCGAGCAGGCACGCTTCGTCGTAGTTTTCTTCTTCGAGTCGCGAAAAGATTTCGTCGGCTTCTTCGGGGGTGATGATGCCGTCGTCCCACCATTCGAAAACTTGCGCTTCGTCAAATGGTGCTTGTTGCCATTCCTCGGCGTGAGCGGCGCCCGCTGCAAAAACTATGAGTGCTAAAAGTATTTTTATCAAAAGTAACCTCCTCTATATATACACGCACGAGAAGATCATTTTGACTGAAAAAGTCCCTAAAAACTTTCTAGATTTGTGGATATGGCAAATTCATCTTGGTCAAAAAATTCCAAACCTCGCGCATTCGCTGGCGACAAGCCCTTGAACAGGAACGCTTCTGCTGCTGGCCGCGATTTTGTTCCGCACATGAAGGCTCCGCGCACGGAGTTTCCGCTTTTTAATGGCAAGCGTGTGACGCCTTCGCTCGCTGGGCTCGACAAGCTCTTGCATTATTACGGTGTGGAACTGCAGGAATCGACGCTCAAGCAAATCTGGGAATTCCACCAGCTGCTCCGTGCGAACAATGACGACCAGGACTTGACGCGCCTCAACGCTTTCGAGACGATGGTCGAACGCCATTACGCCGACTGCACGCTTATCAACGCTTACGTGCCGGAATGGCCCGCCCGAATGATTGACGTCGGCAGTGGTGCTGGCTTTCCGGGGATTCCGCTTAAGCTCGTGAACCCGCATATTCGCCTGACGTTGTGCGAACCGCGTCCGAACCGTATCAACTTCCTCAATATGGTCATCGAAAAGATGGGCCTCAAGGGCATTGACGTTTTCGGACATAAGGTCACGAGCCGCAGCATGACCATTCCTGTCGATGGTGTCATCAGCCGCGCTTTTGAACTGATGGAAAAGACGCTCCCGCGTATCGCCAATTCTTTGAAGGTCGGCGGTCGCGTGTTCTTCATGAAGGGTCCTGCCGTCGCTGACGAACTCAAGACGTTCCATCCCGAGGACTTTGGCTACAAGTTTATCGGGAAGCATTTCTATACTATCCCGAACAGCACTCAGGATCGCGCACTGATTATTCTGGAACGCGAAGAATAGGTTTTTCTACCTCCTTGTCTTTGGAAATCTGTTCTAGCACTTCGCACCTTCTTTGATCGATTTCTTCGACGAAGCGGAGCATACGTTCGTCGCCCTTTGTCAGGGGCAGGCTCAGCTTGAAGACGTCGATGGTGTGGACTTTGATTGTTGAATATTTGAGGGACGGACCGGTGCCAAAACAGCCCCGTTCGTTGTAGTTCGGCGTGACGATAAGGACGCTGTCTGCATCGTATCCACGTCTGTTGCCGTGCCTGTCGTACAGCATCGCAGCCACGTCTGGCGGACAGACATCGCTCTTCACGATTCCAAGGGCTATGTAATGGTTCTTGGGCGTACGGAATTCGACGATGTCCCCCTTTTTGAAATGGGTGTGTTCCCAGCCTTTGAACATCCGTTTTTCTTCGGGATCGCTTGATACCGTGGAGGTGTCGCTCTTTGCCAAAAGCAACCCGTCAGGGCCGTACCAGCGTTCAGAAGTGCGTTCGGTGGAGCCTTCTTTGGTCGTGATGATGTAGGCGTTGCCGGGACGTTCGAATACGTGGAATCCAAAGAGCGGTTTTTCCTTGTCGGTGTATTTCTTGGCGTATTCGAGAATGTCGTGTTCGGCCTCTTCTAGGCTCGTGGTGTAAATTATGCATTCCAGCTGGAGGTCAAAGCCGATGCCTTCGCCGTGGTCGACGTTGTAGTCGGGGGCCTTGCCGTGGAAGTCCTTGGAATAGGCGTACGTGATGAAGTGGGTGTTGTTCTGGGTGGCTTGTGTCTGGTTTTCCATATTGTATTCTATCTCCTAAAAAAATCGGTCCTTGCATTAGATGTATCGACTCGAAAAATGCAGATGTAAACTGAGGAAGAAGATTTTTTTGAAAAACAAAAAATCCGGCTTTTTGAAGCCGGATTTTAATCTTGTACTTTAATTGCTTTTGGGATGCTGCCTAAAAAGGAGATGCCCGCTCGGTGGCGGGTATGACATTATGGTTCGTATGACATTGGACGGTAAAGCCGCAATAGCTTTTCTGTCTACTGTCTACTTCCTACTGTCTACTGCGCCTCCGGCGCCTTAGAACTTGAACAGCAGGCCGAAACGCATCTGGCCATCGCGTACGCCGTCTGCCTTGCCGACGTTACGGATCGTAGCCCAGTCAAACTGCAGAACGTCAGAGAGCATCACGCCTACGCCCAAGTCCATTTCGTTACGCTTGCCCGTGCGGTCGTAGAGGTAACCCACGCGGAGGGCAATCGTGTTAGAATAAATGAATTCGGTACCGAGGTTGAACACGCCCTGCAAAAGGGATGCCTTGACCTTGTTTTCGCCTTTTCTGGCTTCGGGCCTAAAGAGCGATTTCCAGCAGGCGACGTAGAACGGTTCCGGATCGCCCTTGTCGTCGTCGATCACCACTTCGCGGTTGTAGTCGAATGCGACGGTCCACTTGTAGTCGGCCTTGCTCAAGATTTCGTAAGAAAGTCCGAGGCGCCAGGTCAAAGGAATCGGGTCTTCGATGGTCTTGTCGACGTAATAGACGCTCGGACCGATGTTGGCGAGGACCAATGCCAAGTTGAGCTTCGGAACAATGAGGTTCTTTTTCAAGACGCCGATATCGAATGCGTAACCGAACGTGGTGGCTTCTTCTTCGCCGGCGGCTGCGCCAGAACTCAGGTCGGAGTAGAAGAACTTGATGGAGAGACCTAAGCCCCAGTCGTTCGGGAATCGTGTACCGTAGCTCACGCCACCGACGATTTCGGAACTGTTGTAGGCCACGAGGTCATCGGCATCGAGGTCGCCAGAAACGACGGTCGAACCGAACGAGACGAAGTTCACGGAAACGCCGAGCGTTCCCCAGTCGTTCAGCGGAATGGTCATGCCGCCATAGAGGTGGTAGAGGTCCGGAATGTTGAGGACCGGCAAAAGCTTTTCGTAGAAGGCGGCGAGCTGGTAGTCGGCATCCTTGTACTGTTCCATGCCGTTGGCCGTGCTGAACCACACGTCGTTACCTTCGGGAAGTACTGCCCAGACCTTGTTGGTCGAAAGACCGTTGCCCTGGTGGTAGTGCGTCCATTCGTCATCGCGCTTGGTCACGGTCGGGTCTTCCTTGGATCCGCGTTCGAGTTCTGCCTTACGTCCGCTGGCGGTTGCGTAGTCTGGCAGGTGGCGCCATACGCCGAGGTCCGTTGCAATCCAGATGGCTCCCTTGCGGTCCACGGAAACGTCGTTCACGGTGTTGTTGGCGAACTGCACCTGTTCCCACTTGCGGAGCGTAAAGTGCGACAGACCGCCCTTGTGGGTTGCCCATACGTGGCCCGAGCTATCGACGGCGAGTGCCGTCGGGTTCAAGTCCATGATGCCGTCTTCCTGGTTGAACAGGCTCCAGCGGTCTTTGTCGTTCGAACTCTTCTTGGGGGTGAGGCGAGCTACACCTGCACCGTCGACGGCCACGTAAAGTTCCTTGCGGTTTTCGGACCAGACGAGGGCGTTGATCTTTTGGCTGGGGAGAACCTTGCCCTTCTGTTCGAAGGCGCCGTTGCGGTAGACAAAGAGGCCATTGTCGGTACCGATCCAGAGGGAGGCTCCCTGCTTTGCAAGTGCCGTGATGCGGCGTTCTCCGAGTTCCGTTTCAAAGGACTTCCAGCCCTTGCCGTCAAAGCGGTAAAGGCCCTTCGGGGTGCCGACCCAGAGCTTTTCGGTAAGGTTTTCGTAAAGAATGGCCGTAATGGTATCCTTGACGACCAAGTCCCAGGGCATCTTGACTTCGACTACGTGAGATTCGTCGTCGGCGTTCTTCACGTCGTTAAATGCTTTCACGACGCGGGTGTATTCGTCGAGACCGCGTTCGGAACCGACGTAGGTGCGGACGGCGTCCTTGATTTTGGCGTTACCCTGCAAGGTGACGGAGTAGTAGTTGACCCACTGTTCGCCATCGAACTTGATGATGCCCTGCGTGGTGCCTGCCCAGAGTTCGCTCTTGTCGAAGAACCCGTTTTTGGAGCGGGATGCCATGTGGGTGAAGAACGGAGTCTTCTTGGCATCGGCGTCGTAAGACTTGCGCCATTCGTCGGCGAGCGGTCCAAAGGCGAGACCTGCCGGGTTGTAGTACATTGCAGTTGCGTCGTCGGCGAGTGCAGCTCCGACTTCGCCCATACCTAGCTGGCGTGCGCCAACAGGCATCTGGAGGGTGATGATCGCGGATCCTGTGGCGAGCGCCATGACAGGAGCCAAAAGAATTGCAGATAATAGTGACTTACGCAAGTTGCCTCCAATCCGGGACGTTGTAGGAGTTCCCGTGTGTCGGGATGACTGCCTTCCAGCCGGATTTGCTCGGGTTTTCCCAGGGTTGCTTCGGTAAAAGCTTACAGTCGCAGCCCAGGACGTAGGGGGGTAAAATTTCCGCGTGATTACGGATCTGTTCGCGGGTGATGAAATTTTCCTCACTGACGAATTTACAATAATTCTTGCCTTTCGGACCAAGAACGATCCTGTAAGTGGCGGTGCCTATCTTGTCCCCTTCGTCAATTGTTCTAATAGTTTCTTCGAGTGTACGGTTCCACTGTTCTAGGTAGGCTAATTTCTGTTCGGGCGTGAGGTTCTGGGTCTCGAGCCATGCCCTGATGGATGCTTCGGAGGGCTTCACGGCCGTGAGCGTGTCGCGTGCCGGGCGTCCGATGGCTGCATATTGCCCCGATACGTCAATGACCGGTTTAGATTCTTCCTTCTCGTCGGAATTGTGCATGCCTACGTAGATTCCAATGCCTGCGAGGACGATGGACAGCAGCACAATCGCGATGACGATGATGATTGATAGCATATTTAAATCCGTTTACGATAAATCCTTACTCTGAAAAACTAGCATTTTCTATTTTATGAGACAGGAGATATTATGTCAAAATTAAAGTTTTTTCTTGTGTTGCTTACTTGTAGCGTTGTTTGGGCCGTGCCTTTCAAGGTCGAAGTCGTCAAAGACGGTAGTGGAGAGCCCATCCGTGCAGGTCAGCTGATTCAAGTCCATTACAAGGGTTACCTCGCTACGGATAGTGTTGCCGTGAACAATGCTGCCAAGGATTCTACGGTCGAGGCTCCCTATTTCGCAAATTCCTATTATGGCGGATCTCCTCTTGAATTTACGCTTGGCGTGGGCCAGGTGATTGAAGGCTGGGACAAGGGTCTTGTCGGGATGAAGGTCGGCGAAGTCCGCAAGCTCTCGGTGCCGTCGGTGATGGCTTACGGCGACAACTCCCTCGAAGGCATTCCGCCTAATAGCGACTTGATGTTCGTTGTTGAACTTGTCCATGCTGAAAAGCCGCTCGAAGCAGACAAGTTCCCTGCCGATGTCGAAAAGATGAAGTGGCGTGACTTGGGCCGCGGTCTTAAAGTCTATGACGAAAAGGCGGGTACAGGTAAACTAAATGCCGCAGGCAATGTGATTTCTGTGCATTACACGGGTTGGCTTCTGTCGGGACGCAAGTTCGGCAGCTCCAAGGATTTGGGCAAGCCGCTCCAGACGGTGATGGGCGCCGGCAAGATGATCAAGGGCTGGGAAACGGGCCTCGAAGGTATGCGTGAAGGCGGTGTCCGCTGGTTGCGCGTGTCGCCGGCAATGGGCTATGGTGCTACGGCGTTCTCGATGATTCCGCCCAACTCTACGCTTTTGTTCCGCGTTGAAATGGTTTCGAGCGAAGTGGACCCGGAACTTGCAAAGCATATGGACTTCTTCCCAGATACGACTCTCCTCAAGTATGAAAACGGTCCCGAAGGGCTCCGTTATGCTATCGTGAAGCCGGGCGAAGGCGAACCGGCCCGTTCTGGCCACCGCGCGATTGTGCATTACACGGGCTGGATGGTGAACGGCTACAAGTTTGACAGCTCCCGCGATCGCGGACAGCCGTTTGCGTTTGAACTCGGTGCGGGTAACGTGATCCGCGGCTGGGAACTCGGCGTGCAGGGCATGCTTCCCGGCGAAAAGAGAATCCTTGTGGTGCCGCCTGGCCTTGGCTACGGCAGCCGCGGCGCAGGTCCGATTCCTGGTGGCGCAACGCTCATCTTTGCAGTGGAATACCTCGGCGAAGAGTAGCGGCGAAGCCGCAGTAGGCCGTAGGAAGTAGACAGTAGGAAGGCGTCATCCTCGACTTTGTCATCCTCGAACGAAGTGAGGGGATCCATACGGTTCTAATTGCTCTTGTATCTTTCTTGAATATGACAAGTCCGCCGTGTGCGGACTTTTTTGTTGTTCTTAAATATAAAGAAAGATTATAGTGTTAATTTATTGACGAAAATAAGATAAATTTATAATTTTTCTGTATGCTTATAAGCCTTTTGAGTTGTGAACGAGTTGATGATGCCGTAGTGCATCGTAAACGTCTTTGCTACTTGTTGAGGTAGGTTCTTTTACATTCCTGGCGGTTTGTCCGTCGGGAATTTTTTTTAACAATCAACCAAAGAAAAACTCATGAAAAAAGCCAAAACTTTCTTAATAAGCCTCTCGGTACTTATTGTATCGGGGATGGCTTGGGCGGACGATATAAGTGAACTGTATATAAGCGGGGATCTGGTCATTGATAATGTTCCGAGCAGGATCCCTTATACGGGTTCTCCGATTTGCCCTGAACCTGTGGTGACGCATAACGGGAATGTTCTTGTTGCAGGGACGGACTACGCTTATACTTGCACGAACTATCTTGACGAAGAACCCGATGGCCCTGTAAGTGTTGGCAAGGCGAATGTGCTGATTACGGGTATGGGCCAGTATTCTGGTCAACTTCATCGTCCATTCGAAATCGCTCCGAAGTCGATAATCGGCAAGAACATTGAATATGCAAAACAGATGACTTACACAGGATCTCCGGTCTGTCCTGAAATTACGGTAACGCGTATATACGGGGCGGAACTTGTTGAAGGAACTGACTATACCGTTACTTGCAAAAGCTACGATGAATCGGAAGTCGATGGCCCAGTCAATGCGGGCAAGGCTTATGCCGTAATTACGGGCAAGGGCGATTATATCGGCGAAGAAGAAGTGTACTTCGAAATCGCTCCGAAGTCGATGAAGGATTGGGGCTTTGAGCACATCGACTATGTTTTCAACACGAACGCATGCCCGGATGTCGTCATGATGGACGGTGACAAGCGTCTTGTGAAGGGCCAGGATTATGAAGTCATTTGCCATTATGAAGACAAGCCGCATATCGAAGTGTCTGGTATCAACAATTATACGGGTTCTACGTATGATGCGTTAAGCATTATAGGCTTGGAATTTGAATATAACCATCAGCCCACTTACACGGGGTCTCCGGTCTGTCCTGAAATTACGGTAACGCGTATATACGGGGCGGAACTTGTTGAAGGAACTGACTATACCGTTACCTGCAAAAGCTACGATGAATCGGAAGTCGATGGCCCAGTCAATGCGGGCAAGGCTTATGCCGTGATTACGGGCAAGGGCGATTATATCGGTGAAGAAGAAGTGTACTTTGAAATCGTTCCGAAGTCAATCGCGAACAAGGGCTTTGAATATGAAAATCATCCCGTCTATACGGATCCGTTTGTTTGCCCGGATGTTGTTATGATGGATGGTGACAAGCTCCTTGTGAAAGGCCAGGATTATGAAGTCGAATGCCACATTGATTTGAAGTCGACAATTGAGGTTATCGGAATTAACAATTATACGGGTTCATCTTTCGGCCCGCTTATTTTGGAAATGCCGTTGGTGCTTTCTATCGCTATCGAAGACCTGGAATTTGAATATGCAAACCAGATTACTTACACGGGTTCTCCGGTCTGCCCTGAATTTGTGGTAAAAGATGGCAAGTATACGCTTGTTGAAGGCGAAGACTACACCGTTGCTTGCAAGAGTTACCTGGAATCGGAAACCGATGGCCCGGTCAATGCAGGCAAGGCTTACGCCGTGATTACGGGTATGGGCGACTATACTGGTGAAAAGGAACTGTACTTTGAAGTTACTCCGAAGTCGATGAAGGATTGGGGCTTTGATCACATTGACTATGTTTTCAACACGAATGTATGCCCGGATGTCGACATAAAAGATGGAACCAAGCGCCTTGTGAAGGACCAGGATTATGAAGTCATTTGCCATTATGAAGGCAAGCCGCATATCGAAGTGGCTGGAATCAACAATTATACGGGTTCTTCGTATGATGCGTTAGTCCTTTTAAATTTGTCATTTGAATATGATCACCAGCCCAAATACACGGGTTCTCCGGTCTGTCCTGAAATTACGGTATTAAATTGGGGCGTGTCGGAACTTGTTGAAGGAAGAGACTATATGGTTACCTGCAAAAGCTACGATGAATTGGAAGTCAATGGCCCGGTCAATGCGGGCAAGGCTTACGCCGTAATTACAGGCATTGGCGAATATATCGGCGAAGAAGAAGTGTACTTTGAAGTTGCTAAGGCTACGCCTGTTGTGACTGCTCCGTCGTTGTTCTATACGGGCGAAACTCAGGAACTTGCTCTGTCGAGTACATTCGGCACGGTCTTGTACAGCGCGGACGGGGTGAATTATTCTACGGAACCGCCTACCGCGAAGGATGCTGGTTCGTATAAGGTTACGTTCCAAATCGAAATGGGCGATAACTGGGAAGGTGTAGATCCTCAAGTTATGGAAGTGACCATCGAACCGAGAAAAACGACTTATTCGGCTCTCGAAATTGCTGAAGACCAGGATGGCGCATATGCGACCCTCGATGGCGTTTATAGCGGACAGGATACGATCGAAATCGAAGAAGATGTCTACGTCAAGGAAGTGGCTGTTGACCGCGTTTTCAAAAAGACAAGTGGCTACTCGACGTTGATGTTGCCGTTCGATATCGATGTGTCTAAGTTGAGCGGTGCTGATGGCGTTTATGAGTTCTTGAATGTCGATGTCGATAATGCGATTGTCTATGTCAAGGATGCAACTTCGATAGAGGCTCATCATCCGTATTTGGTGAGCCTTGGTGGATCTCTTGGGGTTGAAGGCGGCGTGACGATCAAGCGTACGGTTGACGTCTCTACCCAAGAAACTCAAGGACAGTGGGTGTTCAGGGGATCCTATGGGTACAAAAAATGGAAGGAAGATGATGAAGAACTGGGCTTCGCCTATGGCTTTGCAGGAGAAGATAAGAATGGCGCATCGATCGGCAATTTTGTGAGGATTGGTGCCGGTGCTACCATCAAACCTTATCGTGCATACCTCGTCTATGTTCCGACGAAGGCCCAGATGGCAAGATATAATTATACAAGCCCGATCTACTTGTCTAACAGCAATGTCGTTAAGCCGGAGCTGCCTAAGAGCATGACTGTTGTCCGCGTCGAAGACGAACAACACACCACCGTCATTGGCCACTTCAACACGCGTAGCGGTGAATTTAAGATGAAGCGCGACTTCGATGTGATGGGCCGCCATGTGAATGCCAAGCCGAGAAATCATAAGGCCTATTACGGCAAGAAAGAATTGAAAAAGTAAGCATAAAAGGATTTATCATGAAAAACGAATTGGAACAAAAGAAAAACTATATCGCCCCGAAGATGGAGGTGATTTATATGGAACATGAGGCTGATCTGCTTGTTAATAGCACGGAAGATCCTCAAGAATCTTGCGACGGTTACTGCGGAGATCTCGATTAAATTCCGCTATTGAAATGCAACTTTAAAAGCACTCTGCTTCGGCAGGGTGCTTTTTTTATAAAACTTGTTTATTGTGCATTTGTCTTGACAGACAAGCTTTTGTTGAGGGTTTTGTTTTTTTATATTGCTACTGTTGGAATAAGAGGATCCTGAATGAACTTTTTTACTTCTGCCATAAGGTTTTCGTCCGTTGCCTTTCTTGCGGTTTCCTTGCTTGCCTCTTGCGGTGGGGATTCTGGTTCGGGACCGGATGTCGATGATGACGACGGAACGTCGTCTTCTATAGAATCTCCGGAAAAGGACGGCTCCAGTTCGTCCAAAAAGAAATCGTCCAGTTCCAGCAAAAAGTCGAGTTCCTCGTCAAAGGCCTCCTCGAGTTCGAGTGGAAAGGCCGGTTCCTCTTCAAGTGGAAGGTCTTCGTCTAGCGGCAAATCGTCCTCGAGCGGTAAAAGTTCATCGTCCAGTGCAAAGTCCTCTTCGTCTTCTGCCAAATCATCATCGTCAGCCAAGTCGTCTTCGTCAAAGGCAAAGTCGAGTTCTTCGGAAGCCCTGGACTGGAGCATTTCGAAAGATGCATACCTGAATCCGGGGGTTGTTTATGGACAGCTGACGGATTTGCGCGACAACAAGGTCTACAAGACGGTTAACGTGCGTGGGCAGGTCTGGATGGCCGAGAACCTGAACTATGCCGATAGCGTGGCGACACCCAGTCTAAAGGGGCGTTCGTGGTGCTATGGAAATGTCGATAAGAATTGCGATGTGGCCGGGCGCCTTTATACTTGGGCCGCTGCAATTGATTCTGTAGGCTTGCTTCATGATGCCGAAAACCCGCAGCTGTGTGGCGACGGGAGAGACTGCTTCATGTCGGACGTGGTTCAAGGTGTTTGTCCGGAAGGCTGGCACTTGCCGAGTAAAAATGAGTGGGACGACTTGAAGAATTCCTTTGCAAAGGAATTGCTCTCTTCCGTAAAGCCGGCAGTGGAAATGATGCCTACAGTCGGGTGGACCCTTGCAAAAAAGACCATTGAATCTTATTCGTACTGGAACCGTAGCGGGTTCTCTGCCATTCCGGCTGGGTATATGTATCCTGACGATGATGGTGAAGTCGGTTTTTCTAGGTCCGGCCGTCAAACCCTTTTTTGGTCGTCGACACAAGCGCCCGATATAAGGAATGCTTACAAACTCGCTTTGTATGACGACATCGATCCTCCTAGTATTTCGGGGGCAAGAAGAATGGGTGGATATTCCGTTCGCTGCATCAAGAACGGAACCTATACGAAGGCTCCGAGCTGGACTGTGCCCAAGGAATATCAATTCAATCCATCTGTAGAATATGGGGAACTGGTCGATAAGCGAGATGGCCATGTCTACAAGACCGTCATGATTGGCGAGCAGAACTGGATGGCCGAGAACCTCAATTACATACCCGATGTTGGTGGAAGCTTGTGCTATGGAGACGATACTCTGCATTGCAACAAGGCTGGCCGCCTATACACGATGAAGGCCGCGCTGGGATGTACGTCTGATGACAAGTCCTGCAGCTTTAACAGCAAGGTTTGCCCGACTGGATGGCGCGTGCCGTCGAAGACGGACTGGAATACATTGCTCGATGCTGTGGGCGGAATCGATAACGCTGCTGAGGCTTTGCTGTCGAGGGTTGGCTGGTACAGTGATGACGAAAGGCTGGATGAATACGGGTTCTCCATGATCAGCACTGGATATTCCGAGGGCATTAGCTATGGAGCCAAGGATTTTGGATCTAGATCCGGTTTCTGGGTGGCGACCGTCGATAAGTGCTATGCCAGGAGCGATTATGTATGCGGGGTGACTCTGGTGACGTATTCCGGGGCGCAAAAGTTCTCTTATAGCTATGGATCTAGTGAATTGCACGCCATCCGTTGCGTCCAATATGCGAAATAGCCTGCGGATGTAGGCTTGAAGGAACCCTAAAATCTCCCGTTGACAAAATATCCATACCAAATGTTTACATTGTAGGGTCACCGGGTACGGTTTTAAATATTTTAAACATTGATGGTTACTTTTTCTGACATAGCGGACTACCGCGACTTCTTGAAGGACTTCTACGACAGGCGCAAGGTCGAGATGCCCTTCTACAGCTACCGCATGATGGGCGATAAGCTAGGGCTCGACTCCAGCTATCTCTATCGCGTATTGCAAAAAAAGCAGCATCTGCCTGCTCATGCATTACCTGCGGCAAAGGAAATCCTTGCGCTGTCTGGTCGCGAGGCCGAATACTTCGACCTGCTCTATTCTGCTGCTGTCAGCAAGGATAAGACGAAACGCGAAGAACTTATGGCTAAGGCCTTGTCGCTGCGCGACGTGGAACGCCATTCGTTACAGGCTGCCGAACTTAAACTCCTCGAAAACTGGTGGATTCCTGCGGTACGCGCCTACCTGGAATTGAACGGTGGTGTGGTGAACATCAAACGCATCGCCAAGGACATCTGTCCGCCGATTACTGAGGAACAGGCTCTCGAAGCCATTGAAACTTTGAAGGAAGTCGGTCTCGTCAAGAAGCTTGCATCGGGCAAGCTCGCGTTGACCGAAGCCCACTTGACCGTCGGGGGTGCCGAAAAGGCAAAGGCTGTGCGCAATTTCCAGCGCCAGGTTTTAAAGCTTGCAAGCGATGCGCTTGACAATGTCCCTGTCGACGAACGCAATATTTCTACACTGACTCTATCTGTGGACCAGTCCTGCTTTGAGGATCTGGGCGACATGTTGAGGGAATTTCGCCGCTTAGTCCAAAAAAGAGTTGACGGAGCCAAGAATCCTGATCGTGTTATGCAGCTTTCTATGGCGTTTTATCCTGTAGCCCGTAAAGGAGGGGCGTCGGAAAATACTATAATAGTAGGGGAAGGTGCAGGAGATAAAAAATGATTAAACGGGCGTGGACATTTGGGTTAGCGGCGTTGGCATTGTGCAATGTCGCTTGCAATAGCGGTCGTGATACCGCAGGATCGTCGTTTGAAACTGAGAATTCAATCGCGGTGCTTGTTCAGTTGGCCGATGGCACGCCTGCTGCTCGAATGAAAGTTGTCGTTCGACCCGAATCCTATTTGTCAGGTGCTTCTGACATGGATACGGACTCTCTCCTGAATAGCCAGTTGAATTTCGAGACGGACGAAAAGGGCCGTGTCGTATTGTCTGATTTTACTTCTGGATCCTATGTTATTGAAGCTCGCAGCGATTCGCTGAAGGGCTTTGAAAAGATTTCCTATGTCGCTTCCGATTCGACGACTCCTCTCGTAGTGAACGTTTCTGAACCGGCCAAGGTCTCTGGTCGAGTCGGACTTCCGAAGATGGTCCGCGCTGCGACTGTGGCTGTCCAGGGCTTTGACTATCAGGTTCAGACGGACTCCCTCGGCTACTTTGAATTTGAATCGCTCCCGGAAGGCGATGTGGACGTGGTCGCCTTTGTCCATGTCGATACGACGTTCGTGAACGATCATGGCTTTAGCGAACAGATCAAGTCGACACAGATTTATGGCATTCTTTCGACGAACGTCGGGGCTAAGTCCGAAGATATTTACGTCGGCGACTCCGCATACATCAAGACTTACTTTATGCTTGATGACTTCGAAGATGGCTTGGGCCAGTGGAAGGGCACCGCTTCGATGAACGCTTCTGTCGATTTGGACCTTGATTCTGCCGGACTTGGCCGCAAGGGCAAAGCTGCGCACTTTGTCTGTAACCGTGATTCTGTTGCGGATTGGGACTGGGCGCTTATCGGTTACGAACTCGGTGGCTTTGTGGATATGAGCGATCTCGATTCCATTGTGTTCTGGGCTCGCACTTCTGAACCGTCTAGAATTTCGTTTGCCTTCGATGTGTTCGTCAATGACGATTCCGTGACGAGTTCGGAAAACACCAAGTCCTGGATCCATTACGAAGCGGATACCACCTGGACGCGCTACGTCGTGATTCCGGCGGAACTGGATACTGCTGACAGCAATGGCGGCAATGTCGGTTGGGACGCTGTCAAGGATCGCGTGACGAAGCTCAGCATCTTTGGTCAGATGGGTACCGAAGTCTGGGTTGACGATATCGAGGTCTTTGGCTATGGCATCTTTGACCCGTATGCGCCCCTTTCAAGGAAAAACGATTAATTATTAGCTGAATTTGACGTTTTGTCAATAAAACCTACGTGAACACGTAGGTTTTTTTTGTGATTTGGAGATAGATTTATATTGTTGCTTGGTGATGGATCAATATAAAAAGGATGGATTCACGGTGTGTGAATGTCCCTAAGGAGTGTTTATGAAGATTCTTAAAGGCATTACAATGTTTGGACTGGCAGCGGGCTTTGGAGTTGGCGCGCTTGCAGATAACCCAATTTCCAGTTACCATTATTTGGCAGACCCTTCCTGCGCCTCTGATGGTGATACGTTCTACATTTTGACCGACGTCGATGACTACAACAACCAGACGAACTGGAATTACGACATCATAGGTCTTTATGCCTTTACGTCCGAGGACATGAAAAACTGGACCGACCATGGCATGATTTTCCGTTCCAAGCGTGAATTCGGCAATTATCCGAACAACACTTGGGCATCGGGCATTGCTGTCAAGAATGGTAAGGTCTATATTGTTTACCCCGATGGTGCAAGCGGCGTGGGTATGATTACCGCCCCGGCTATCGATGGTCCTTATACCGACCCTGTTAAGGAAACTCATGGTGTCAATAGAATTGCGGGTGGCGGCAGCCTTATCGGTGGTTGCGACGGCATTGCGCACTGCTTTGACCCGGGCATCTTGATCGATGACGATGGTAAGGGTTACGTGATTTTCGGTGGTGGCGAAAGCTCTAGCCGTCCGTATGGCAACAACTTCGACATTATCAGTTTTACCGAAAGCAATGGCAAGATTACCTTTGACAAGAACTCGTTGAAGAAGGTCTCTTTGCCGAACTCCTTCGAAGCCCCTTACCTGCACAAGAAGGGTAGCACCTATTACTTGAGCTTCAATAACCGTAGCCAGGTGATTGACTATGGTATGTCCAATAATATTTGGGGTCCGTATACCTTTGTGGGTACGGTTATTCCGGGAATTGCCGCAGTGCCTGATGCCCATAACGAAGGCGGTAACAACCACCAGGGCTTTGCTCCGTTCAAGGACAAGTGGTATGCTGTTTACCACGACCGTCGTTTGGTGACTTCTGATAACCACCCGGCTGCAACGACTCAGGCTGGCGTACGTTCCGAAAACCCGAACTACGAAAACCACAGAAGCGTGTCCATCGACGAACTCACCTGGAATGGCGACAAGATGAACAAGCTCACCTTCACCCGTGAAGGACCGAAGCAGATCAAGAACTTTGACCCGTACAAGACCTACAAGGCAACGACGAGCTCCAAGCAGATGAACATCCGCAGCCGTACGGACTGGACGCAGGGCAAGCCCGTTGTGCATGTGCTTTTGCCGCTCACAAGCCGTAGCGAATCCTGGATCCGCGTGTCTGGCGTGGACTTCGGCAAGGGTGCAGAAAACCTCCGCATCAAGGCCGCAAACGTAGGTGATGGCAACAAGATTGAAATTCATACGGGTAGCGCAACCGGTACGCTCGCTGGTACTTGCGAGCTTGCAAAGACAGCCAATAACAAGACCTTCGTGGATAACGATTGCGAAATGAAGGGCCTTACGGGCGTTGTCGACCAGGTGTTCTTCGTGTTCAAGAACAATGGCAAGGACTCTACTATGGGCGTTCTCGAATGGGAATTCCAGGGCACAAAGCGTGAACCTGAACCGCAGACTCCGTTTGGCGGCAAGGCTTGGGCAATTCCGGGCAAAATTGAAATGGAAAACTTCGATGAACCGGGCTATGGCGCTGGCAATGATTCTTACGCCGACAACGATTCCGAAGACCACGGTGCCGAAAGCAATGGCGGCAAGAGCTACCGCGAAGGTACTGGTGTAGACATCTACAAGAAGGCTACGGGCTATGTCGTCGGTTACAACCAGACTGATGAATGGCTGGAATACACCGTGGATGTGGCTGCTGAAGGCGACTACACGATGTTTGCTGCTGTGGCATCTGCCAATGCAACCTCCAGCTTCAAGCTCTCCATCGATGGTGACGATATTACGGAATCTATCTCTGTCCCGAAGAACGATGGCGAAGAAAACTATGACGATTACAGCACGGTGAAGGCAAACGTGAAGCTCCCGGCCGGTAAGCATATCCTTCGCTTTACCGTGACCGGCGACTGGATGGACATCGACTACATCCAGTTTGCTAAGGGCAAGGATGCCAAGGACCCGGATGAAGGTCAAGAAGTGGCTATCCGTCAGATGGTTCGCATGAATGCGATTGCTGCCGCAACTTACGACGTGTTCGACTTGACGGGCAAGAAGGTGGCTAGCTTCATGGCCCGCAATATGAACGAAGCGAAGAACCTTTGGCGTGATGGTGCCCAGGCTAATAGGGTGCAGGGCGTGTGCCTCATCCGCAACCGTAGCACTGGTATGATGGCAAAGGTCCGCACGACACGCTAGAATCTCCAAAATAACACACACATCCATCTAGAAGGGGCCCCTCGAAAGAGGGACCTTTTTGTTTTACACTTTGAAAAAAGCGTTGGCCAAGGATGGGGAGGGTGCAGGGAGGGGCCCGTGCGGCCTTCGCAACTCCGAGCTTGGGCCCCTCCCGCATGACGTGATTCTTGAAGTAAAAAAAGTTTTAGGCGAAGCCTATTCATTGACGTTTTGTCCATAAATCATTTGGCGGGTTGAGGTATGTTTGAAATTTTTGGAGGTAGTTTTAGGGGAAAGAGATGGACCTATGGTGTTTGGTCGATCCTAAGGAGTGTTCATGAAACTGCTTAAGAACGTTACGATGTTTGGGCTCTTGGCGGGCTTTGGAGTAAGCGCGCTTGCCGATAACCCGATTTCAACATACCATTACTTGGCGGACCCCGGTGCCGCAGCCGATGATGATTACTTCTACATCATCACGGACTCCGACGACCCGGCTCCGTACAATTCCGATGGTTACAAGATTTACGCCCTTTATGCATTCCGCAGTAGGGATATGCAGAACTGGACCGACTACGGCATTATTTACGATGCCCGCAAGGTAAATGGCATCAATGACATTTGGGCTTCTGGCATTGCAGTCCACAACGGCACGTTCTATATCGTGTTCCCGGATGGTGGTGGCGGCGGCATTGGCTACATCAAGGCGCCTGCTATTGAAGGTCCTTGGACAAACGCTGTGGGCCAGGGCAAGGATAAGCTTGTCGGTGGCCGTGGCATTATCGGTTGCGATGGCGTTTCGTGGTGCTTTGACCCGGGCATCTTTATCGATGACGACGGTACGACCTACGTGACGTGGGGCGGTGGCGAAAGCAATAGCCGTCCGAACACGGATAACTTTGACATTGTCAAGTTGAACGACGCAAAGGATGCTCCGGTGGGCAACGGTTCCCACGTGAAGGTGAACAACTTGCCGACCCGCAAGATGCTCGAAGCTTCTTACATCCACAAGCACAAAGGCAATTACTACTTCTCTTACAGTACCGGTTGGCAGCAGGGCGCTCCGACGATTGACTACGGTATGTCGAACAACGTTATGGGTCCGTACACCTGGAAGGGCACGATTCTCGGTGACCCGAGTATGAACGGCCGTAGCATCAACGGCAATAACAACCACCATGGTATTGCCGAATTCAAGGGCCATTCTTACGTGGTTTACCATGACCGCCGTATCGCGAAGGGCCACAACGGCTTGGAAATTATTCCAGCTGATGACGGCAAGGCGAAACCGAACGAAGGCTACCACCGCAGCGTTTCTGTAGACGAAATGTTCTACAATTCTGATGGAACGATCAAGACCGTTACGGTGACGGATGAAGGTCCGGCACAGATTGAAAACTTTGATCCGTACGATTGGTATCCGGCTCTCACAAGCTCCAAGCAGAAGGGTGTCCGCAGCCGTTCGAACTTTGTTCAGGGCAAGGCTGCCGAACACGTGTTGCTCCCGCTTTCGAGCAAGGAATCCTGGCTTCGCGTTTCTGGCGTTGACTTCGGTACGGCAGCAACGGGCTTTACTGTTGAAGCTGCTAGCGCTGCAGATGGTAACAAGATTGAAATCCGCACAGGTTCTGCTACGGGTACCTTGGCTGGTACTTGCATGCTCAAGAATACCGGCAACAAGAATACCTATGTCGAAAACAAGTGCGAAGTTGAAGGTCTCTCGGGCATCGTAAAGCAGTTGTTCCTTGTGTTCAAGGGCAATCAGGACTCAACCATGGCTATCAAGGCCTGGGGCTTCGAAGGTAGTGGCACGACTCCTCCGACTCCGCAGACACCGTTTGGTGGAAAGGCCTGGGCAATTCCGGGCAAGATCGAAATGGAAAACTTCGATGAACCGGGTGTCGGCCGCGGCAGCGAAATCAAGTCTTACAGCGAAAACGATTCCGAAGACCATGGCGCCGAAAGCAATGACGGCAAGAGCTACCGTGAAGGTACTGGCGTCGACATCTACAAGAAGGCGACTGGCTATATCGTCGGTTACAACCAGACTGGCGAATGGCTGGAATACACCGTGAATATCGAAAAGGAAGGCGACTACACGATGTTTGCCGCTGTGGCTTCTGCTAATGCGACTTCGGGCTTCAAGCTCTCCATCGATGACGAAGACATCACGGAAGAAATCTCCGTCCCGAAGAACGATGGCGAAGAAAACTATGATGACTACAGCAAGGTGAAGGCGAACGTGAAGCTCCCGGCTGGCGAACACATTCTCCGCTTTACCGTGACCGGTGACTGGATGGACATTGACTATATCCAGTTTGCTGCAGGCAAGGATGCGAAGGATCCGGATGAAGGCGAACAGGTCGGGATCAAGTCGATTGCCCGTATGAACTCCACTTCTGCTGAAGCCTACGACGTGTTCAATGTGAACGGCAAGAAGGTTGCAAGCTTTATGGCTCGCAGCATGGACGATGCCCAGAAGATTTGGCGTGCCGGGGTTCCGTCCCAGAAGGTGCAGGGCTTCTGCATCATCCGTAACCGTAGCACTGGAATGACGTCGAAGGTTCGCGTCACCCGCTAATTTTCCAAAAGCCACACCTCTTACAAGGGCTCCTCGAAAGAGGAGCCTTTTTTTGTGCCTAGGCCAACGCCTATTGTTGACTTTTAATGAATTTTTTAGCGAGATAGTTGTTTAAAAAACGTTGTTTATTTAGTGTTGTGAGAATAAAAGCGTCGGCCAAGGATGGGGAGGGTGCAGGGAGGGGCCCGTGCGGCCTTCGCAACTCCGAGCTTGGGCCCCTCCCGCATAAAGTGCATTTTTGGACTAAAAACCTCCCAAAACAATGTCTATTGTTGACTTTTTGTCCATAATTACTTTCCCTTTTTTTGTTTTTTCGGGCGTTTTTTGAGATAGTTTTATAAAAAAAGATGGATTGACGGTGTGTGATCGATCCTAAGGAGTGAACAATGAGACTACTTAAGAGCGTAACGATGTTTGGGATGCTTGCGGGCTTTGGAGTGAGCGCGCTTGCCGACAACCCGATTTCGGCATATCATTATTTGGCTGACCCGGGTGCCGCTTCTGACGATACTTATTTCTATGTCATCACGGACTCTGACGATCCGGCTGTTGCAAACGCCAACGGCTACGATATCAAGGCCCTTTACGGTTTCCGCACCAAGGATATGAAGAACTGGACCGACTTCGGCATCATTTACGATGCCCGCAAGGTCGATGGCATTGGCGATATCTGGGCTTCCGGTATTGCGGTGAACCCGAACGATGGCAGGCTCTACATTGTGTTCCCGGATGGCGGTGGTGGTGGCATTGGCCTCATTGGTGCCGACAGCATTGCTGGCCCGTGGACAAACCCTGTCTCTGGCAACAAGAAGCTCATCAACAACTGGGGTGGCGGTATTTCGGACTGCGACGGTATCGGTTGGTGCTTTGACCCGGCAATCTTCTTCGATGACGATGGCACGGGCTACTTCACGTTCGGTGGCGGTTCTAGCGATAGCCGCCCGGCAAACGACAACAACAATAACATCTTCAATATCTATAAGTTCAACAAGGATATGAAGGGCTTTGATGTAAGCACCAAGACCCAGCTGAAAATTGGCGGTCCGAAGGCGATGGAAGCTTCTTACATCCATAAGTACAAGGGCAACTACTACCTCTCTTACAGTACGGCCGATTTGCGCATTGCCTACGGTATGTCCAAGAACCCGATGGGTCCTTACGAATACAAGGGCATTTTCATGGGTAACCCGAGCATTAACGGCCAGAACATCAATGCCAATAACAACAATCACCATGGCATTGCAGAATTCAAGGGACACTGGTATGTGGCTTACCATGACCGCCGCATCGCAAACGGTTACGACGGCCTCGAAAAGATTCCGGCCGAAGACGGAAAGGCAAATCCGAATCCGGCTTACCACCGCAGCGTGAGCGTCGACGAATTCTATTACAATGAAGACGGTACGATGAAGTCGCTCACCTTCACGAAGGAAGGTCCGGAACAGATTGAAAATTTCGATCCGTATGACTGGTATCCGGCTTTGACGAGTTCCAAGCAGAAGGGCATCCGTAGCCGTTCTAACTGGGCGCCGGGCAAGGTCGCAGAACACCTTTTGCTCCCGCTTTCTACGAAGGAATCCTGGATCCGCGTCTCGGGTGTTGACTTTGGTACGGCTGCGACAGGCTTTGTTGTCGAAGCTGCAAGCACTGCCGACGGCAACAAGATTGAAATCCACACGGGTTCTGCCAGCGGAACCTTGGCGGGTACTTGCTCGCTCAAGAATACCGGCAACAAGTCCACCTTTGCGGAAAATACTTGCGAAGTCGAAGGTCTCAAGGGCATCGTGGACGAAGTGTTCCTCGTGTTCAAGGGTTCTCAGGATTCGACGATGGCTATCAAGGCTTGGGGATTTGAAGGTAGCGGCACGACTGAGCCGACTCCGCAGGTTCCGTACGATAGCATCGCTGTGAAGCTCCCGGCTGTGATCGAAGCCGAAAAGTATGACTATCCGGGCACGGGCCGTGGTGGCGATGTGGCATCGTATAGCGATTCCGAAAAGGCGAACCAGGGCGATGCCGAATTCCGTACGGGCGAAGGCGTTGACATTGTGCTTGGCGGTACGGGTATGGCTATCGGCTATACGTCTTCTGGCGAATGGCTTGAATACACTGTCGAAGTTCCGGAAGATGGTGATTATGCCATCAAGGCCTCGGCTTCTACCGGTAACGAAAACGGCACGAGCTTCTGCTTCCTGGCTGACGGAAAGGCTATTGGCGATACCATCAAGGTTCCGCAGACGGGTGAAGACTGGAGCGTCTACAAGGAATTTGATGGCGGCGTGGCAAAGCTTACCAAGGGTACGCATGTGATCCGCTTAGTCATCACGGGTGAAAACGTGAACGTGGACTGGTTCTCTCTTGGCGAGGCTAAGACTGACGCCATCCACTCGGCAGTGAGATTTGCAGTTCCGAGTTCCAAGGTTTACCGCGTGTATAATGTTGGCGGAAAGCTCTTGGGCACTGTCGATATGACGGGCAAGAAGGCTGGCGTAGCGCTCTCCGATGCGGGTTTCTCCAAGGGCGTTTATATGCTCAGGAGCGTTGATGGTCGCAAGTCCTTTATGACCTCCGTTGCAAGGTAGATCTCTCTCATAAAATATTCATAATTCCGAAACCACATAACAAAAAAGCACTCCGAAGGCGAACCCTCCGGGGTGTTTTTTATTGCTCTGGGTTGGATGAATCTTTGACACTCGTTACCAAAATGTCAATGAAAAAATATCTCGGAAATGTGGTTTTTAGCGGGTGGAAATCTAAATTTTATGGTGGAAAGTCTTGCAATCTAGCAAGTGTATTATGGGATGTTTTTATGAGAGTTTAAAGCTGTTTTGCTTTAGCGGCTTTTTCGGCTACGGGCGTATTGTCCCGGCCGTGTACACCAAAAAAAGATCCTCCTAAACCACACACCCTAATGATGCCGCGAGGCATTGTTACGCCTCGGGACGAACGTCCCGAGGTGTTTTGGTTATAGAGTCTTTACTTTCGTTACCAAACTGTCAATGGAAAATTTTTGCGGTTTTGCGAGAAGTTCGAGGGGGCGGTATAGATTTAAATTGAACCTTGGAATGTTTGGGAAAAACGTAAGGTGCAAAAAAAATATGGGAGATATTTATGAAGTGTATGGGTGATGTCTTGAAGGTCGCGTCGTTTGGTTTGGCTTTTGCAATTCCGGCACTTGCCTCGACGGTGACGGTTAATGTCGACGAAGAACACCAGGTCATTCGCGGTTTTGGCGGCATGGTGCATAACCAGTGGCAGGGCGGTGGCGGACTTTCCGAAGCCGATGCCAAGCTTGCCTTTGGTACGGGCGATGGCCAGATCGGCCTCAATACGCTCCGCATTCCGGTGTATGCAAGCTCTAACGACTTCAATAAGGAAGTTCAGGCTGCAAAGTACGCAAAGGCTGTTGCCGGCGATGACTTTATTTTGTATGCAACTCCGTGGACATCTCCTTATGCAGGTGCAAATCAGCACATGGCTTCTTCGAACTACCAGAAGTATGTGGATCACCTGAACAGCTTTAACGATTACATGAAGAACCAGGGCGTTCCCCTGTATGCCATTTCGATCAGTAACGAACCGGACTGGTGCGGTGAATGGGCTTGCTGGAGTGCAGACGAAATCTACAACTTCACCAAGGGCTATGCCGACAAAATGCGCAAGAACGGCGTCAAGGTGATTTCGACGGAATCCTTCCGCTACGACAAGAACCTTTACAACAAAGTCTTGAACGATGCCTCCGCCCTCAAGAACTGGGACATTCTCGGTGCGCACTTCTATGCCTCTGAAGCCTCTACCGGCGATAACTTCTTCCAGTACAGCCTTGCTGACCAGAAGAATGTGGAACGCTGGATGACGGAACACTACACCGAAAGCCAGGGCAGCGGTAACTACTGGCGTACCGTGATGCGTACCGGTGACCAGGCAAACCAGAACAAGTTAGATACCGTGCGTGCTATGGACGTGGCTTATGAAATGTTCCGCGGTCTTGCCATCGGTAACTTCAATCAGTACACCTGGTGGTACATCCGTCGTTGCTACGGCCTGATCATGGAAAAGGACTTTGGCAACAAGCTCAGCATTCCGCAGAACGAAATCGGCAAGGTCTCTAAGCGCGGCTACATCATGAGCCAGTATGCGCGATTCATCCGTCCGGGTGCCATCCGCGTGGGTGCAACTGCAAAGCCCGAAGCAAACTTGTTCGCCAGCGCCTACAAGAGTTCCGAAGGCGACTCCGTGATTGTTGTGCTTGTGAACCGTGATTACAAGAATACCAAGACTGTGACGATTGACGTGAAGGGTGCCGATGTTCAGACATTCCATGTGTACACGACAAGTGAAGCCAAGAATGCAAAGGACGATGGCGAAGTTGAAGTCAAGAACGGTTCTGTGACCATTACTATGGATCCGGGTAATACGAGCAACAAGGACTGCATCGTAACGCTCGTGGGCGTTGGTACTCCGGCAGAACCTGTGCCGCGTGAACCGTTTGGCGGCAAGATGGCTGAAATTCCGGGCAATATTGAAGCAGAAGACTTCGACGTGATGGGTACCGGCAAGGGCAATATCACCTTCAAGGATGGCGATTCCGAAGATCACGGTGCCGAAAGCAATGGCGGCAAGAGCTATCGCGAAGGCGGCGTCGACATTTACAAGAGCGGCGACAATTACGCTCTGGGTTACACGCAGGCTGGCGAATGGGTCGAATATTCTGTGAACGTGAAGGCTGATGGCGATTACTACGTGACGGCCCATGTGGCCTCCGGCAATGAGACCTCGGCATTTGAACTCCTGCTCGATGACAAGGAACTCGTGAAGTCTACGACGGTTCCGAAGACGGGCGAAGACTGGGAAACCTATAAGGACCTCTCGCTGGGCAAGGTGACGCTTAAGAAGGGCGAACATATCTTGCGCCTCTCGATTACGAGTGACTATGCGAATATTGACTGGTTGCGCTTTAGCGTGAACGAAAACGGCGACGAACCGGATCCGACTTCGCTTAAGACGAAGTTCCAGCTGAACAATGTTTCCGAGACGTATGGCGTCTTTGACGTGAACGGTGTGCTGGTAGGCAAGATCAACGCGATGACCAAGGACGACGTGGTCCGTATGACCAAGAATGTGGCCCGTCAGGGTGGCGTCTACTTCGTCAAGTCCTTGAAGACGGCGAGATCCTACCGTATCTCGGTCGTGAAGTAACTTCATATTCCAAAAAGCGGGAGCCAAGCGATTGGCTCTCGTTTTTTTGAGAGTGTCTGGAAAAAAGGAGAAAAAATGAGTGTGGAAATATAGTTTTAAAGGGATGTTTGACGCATTGACAAAACGTCCATATTATATGGAACTTACAAGCGTGCGTTTTTTACGTTTTGAGGATAATTTTATATAGGATAAATGGATTAAGGAAAATTCTATGAGAATGGGTAAAAATTTTAAGAAAATGATGGCTGTCGCAGGTGCTGCGGCTGGTCTTTCGTTGTTTGCGGTTTCGGCGAATGCAGCTCCGAACCCCAATTTCCATATCTATATCGCTTACGGTCAGTCTAACATGGCCGGTAACGGCGATATTGTCCCGGCTGAAGATCAGGCCGAAGCTCCAAAGAACTTCATTATGCTTGCTTCGCACACGGCTAACGCAAGTAGCCGTAGCGGTAAGACCACGCAGTCTATTAAGGCTGGTGAATGGGCTGCTGCAATCCCGCCGATGTTCCATGCGTTCGAAAACCTCTCCCCGGCAGACTATTTTGGCCGTGCGATGGTGGACTCCTTGCCGGGAGTGACCGTGGGTATCATTCCGGTCGCAATCGGTGCTGTAAGCATCCGTGCTTTTGACAAGGATCAGTACCAGGCTTACTTCAACGGTGATGGCAAGGACATCAAGTCTTGGGGATGGATCAACGATTACGATGGCAATCCTCCGGGACGCATTTTGGAACTTGCTAAGAAGGCTAAGGAAGTCGGCGTCATCAAGGGCTTTATCTTCCATCAGGGCGAAAGTGACGGCACGGACGCCAACTGGCGCAAGACTGTTTACAAGACCTATAAGGACGTGATTGATGCTCTTGATTTGGATGAAAATGAAGTCCCGTTTGTGGCGGGCGAGCTCCTCCAGGAAGGCAATAACTGCTGCGGAAGCAAGAACAGTGGCATCGCTCAGCTCAAGAACAATTTCAAGAAGTTTGGTCTTGCTTCTTCCAAGGGCTTGCAGGGTAACGGCAAGGATCCGTACCACTTTGGCCGTGCAGGCGTGATTGAACTTGGCCGTCGCTATGCCCATGAAATGCTCCAGCTCATCGACAAGACGATTGACCCGGATGCTCCAGCAGTGAACCTCGTGGATCCGAGCCAGTCTGTAGTGCCCGATGAACCGCCTGAGGAATATGGTCCGTATACCGAAGCTATCGCCATTCCGGGCAAGGTCCAGGCCGAAAACTATAACAAGGGCGGTGCCGACAAGGCCTATTACGACTTGAGCAAGGGTAACGAAGGCGGCAAGCTCCGCAAGGATGACGTCGACATTTACCAGCCGAATATGGGCATTACCGTGGGCCACTGCCAAAAGGGCGAATGGCTCAAGTACACCGTGAACGTCGAAGCCGATGGCGACTACGGAATTTCTGCCAATGTCGCTGGCGATAACGGAACTGGTAGCTTCGTTCTCTATATCGATGACAAGAAGATCGGTACGGAAATCGCTAACGAAGGCAAGGGCTTTGATACATTTACCGAAGTGGATGGTGGCAAGGCTACGCTTACCAAGGGTGAACATGAACTGAAGCTCGAGATCACCAATGACTGGATTGATATTGACTATGTCGAATTCAAGGAAGTCAGCTCCCAGCCGCCTATCGGGATTAAGAATATCCGCTTTAGCACGACTGAAGCTGAAAGCAACTATAGCGTCTTCGACATGCAAGGCATCAAGCTTGGTTCGTTCAGGGCTAAGGGCATGGATGAAGCCATGAATCTTGTGAAGACAAATGCAGGTCTCCGCAAGCAGGCTAAGGGAGTGTTCTTCATTCGTAAGAATGGGGATAGAACTTTAACCAAAAAGGTGGTAATAAATGAATAAAAACGAGTTGGTAGTTGTAAAGCAGATCGCTTTCTTCTTTGTCGTCGCAGTTGCTCTTGGGCTTGTGTACGGCTAATAAAATAGAATGAGAGAATAAAACACAAAAAATTAGTGTGACTCCTTGGGGTCTTGGCCTTGTGCCAAGGCCCTTTTTCGTGCTGTTATGCACCTGTATCGTATGCGTGTGTCGTCGTAAGCGTTCTCCTGGCACCCCGTAGGGGTGATAGGAGCAAACGTCAGTGTATGCGTCAATGTGCGGGAGGATGGAGGAGCCAAGCGTGGGGACGAATTTAACGGGCGGGGGTAGGCACTAACGTAGTGGTGTTGCCTGCATATGGAAAATTGAATCCAACGCCGGTGTTCTGGCTTCTCCCTAAATACAAAATCACCCCAGCGATTGCTCGCTAGGGCGATTTTGGTGTATGGAATGAATTATGAATTAGAGGTTAATTACTTCACGAAGCTTGCCGGGAGTTCGTACTGCGAGAGGAACGGCCAGCCGATGTTTGCATCGCCGTAGTCATGTCCGCCGCCCTGCTTGGTGCAGAGAATGACCTTCGAGCCGTCCTTGCAGTTGGAGTATTCGTCGCAACCGTTGGAGTTCTTGGACGGAGAGCCCGTGCAGCCGTTCTTTTCGGCCCAGAATCTGAAGTTGCCTTCGGCACCCAAGAAGTTCAAACCGTCATTGAATCCGCTATCGCCACCCTGGTACCTACAGACCGGGTCGTTCGTGCCGCGGAACATGATGATAGGTACCGGACGTTCCGGATTGCACTGGGCGCTGTTGGTCTTGTTCAAGTCCATAGCAGCCGGAGCGACTGCGGCGTAGATGTCAGACATGAAGCATGCCACGTGGTTGCTCATACCGCCACCCATAGAGAAACCGGTTGCATAGACGCGCTGCTTGTTGATGCAGACCTTTTCTTCGACAGCCTTGATCATTTCGCGAGAGAACTTGACGTCATCGTCGTTGGAGCAGCACGGACCGACGTTCCAGCCGTTACCCATTCCACCCGGTTTTGCAGTGCCATCCGGATACAACGTGATGATGCCTTCCGGATCAGTCTTACCCTTGTACGGAGAGCTGGAAAGTTCGCCCTGGCCGCTACCACCAATCGGGTGGTAGTCCACAACGAGTGCTACCGGCTTGTCGCCCTTGTAGGCGCTCGGCACGTGCATGATGAACGTACGGTTCTTGCCGTCGACGTTCACAGACATCTTATGGTCGCCTGCGGCGTAAGTCTTGCCAGTGCAATCCGTTTCGATGATCTGGATTGCAGCGCTGCTGGAGGAGACTTCTTCCTTCTTGGAAGAGCTGGACTTTTCTTCGACCTTTGCAGAAGAGCTGGAAGATTCCGGAGTGCTTGTGGCTACTTCCATCTTGACGAGAACGTTAGATTCGACTTCGGCCTTGGCCTGGTAGGTAGCGTTCTTGTAACCATCCTTGGAGAACTGCAAGAACGGCAGCGGTTCGCCATCCTTCATAAGGGAGACGGTTTTGCCGATCTGGTAGGTGTTGCGCATTCCGTCTGCGTTGACGCGGAGGAACTTGGCGCCCTTTGCGGTGGTCTTGTTCAAGTCGAGCTGCATGATGCCGTCGACGTTGTGCAGCGTCTTGGAGGCGCAAACCTTGCCGAGTGCGTCCATCACGGAAACGGTAACGCTCTGGGCCTTGATGTTGGAAATGGTGATGACGTTGTGGTCGAAACCGATGCTAGCCTTGGCTGCCGTCACGGAGGAGAGACCGACACCGCCTTCATTGGAAAGGCTGAATGCGCCGTCGTCGCCCGAAGTGGTTTCGTAACCAGCGTAGTTGAAAGATGAAACTTTTACGCCTGCGAGCGGCGAACCCTGATTTGTCTGGACTGTGCCACTGATTGTCCAAGCGAAGGACAGAGAACCCATCACGGCAACAGTTCCTGCGAATGCCATGGATTTAAACATGGTCATAGCGACTCCTTTTTATAGTTAAACATTCCAAACTCTTCCTTCCACCCGGTCCAACCAAATCCCCACGATGTTCGCTAGACCTATCCAAAATATAGATGGATGTTTGTTGGGTGTTGCGAAATGGCGTTGTGAAAAATTATAAAGCGTTGTGAAAATTGAGAAAAGCTGCGTTTGTTTGTAAAGTAATGTAAACCAAAAAGAAAATCGCCCTAGTAAAAACTAGGACGATTTATGTGTTAGGAGGAAACTTTTCGAGCTTTACGGCAACGAGAACTGCTTGACGAAGTCCCAGGCCATTTGCGGGTCGCCTTCGTTGTGGTCGATGTTCTGCGAGCAGAGGGTCACCTTGGCGCCTCCGTTGCAGGTGTCGTACGTTTCGCAGCCGTCACCAGGAACGTTCTGCTTGGGGTCGCCCGTGCAGCCGTTCATCTTAGCCCACTCTGCAAATGTAGCTTTTGCGCCCATAAATGTAATGGCCATGCCCGGAACAATCTGGGAGAATGCGCCATTATAGTTAACAACGCCGTCGTTTGTGCTGCGGAAGTTGATGATCGGGTACGGACGAGCCGGGGTGCACTGGCCTGCGTCGACCACTTCCTTGGCAAGGTCGAATGCGGAAGAGGCGCCTGCGGCGATCACGTCGGCGAGCTTGCAGCCTGCGTAGTTCGTCATACCGCCACCCATGGACCAGCCTGCCGTATAGATGCGCTTCGGGTTCACGCAAGCCTTTTCGGTGAGTTCCTTGATGATGTCGCGGGTGAACTGCACGTCGTCAGCGGTGGTGCAGCACGGACCGACGTTCCAGGCCTGGCCCATGTCGCCTTCGACACCGTCTGGATAAATGCTGATGGCTCCGTCGGCAAGAGCGACCAGTCCGATTTTGGATTCGCTGGCCCAGCCAGTGGCGCTGCCGTAAATCTGGTGGTAGTTGATGAGCATCGGGACGGCCTTGTCGCCGGCAAAGTTTTCTGGGAACTTCACGATGACCTTGCGGCCGTCGATGGTGAGTTCGGTATCGGTCTTGAGAGTCTTGCCGGAGCAGTCGATTGCGGGTTCAGGTATTGCGCTGCTCGAAGAAACCGTTTCGCTGGAGGAAACCGGTGCGATTTCGGAGGAGGAACTTTCCGGTTCGATTCCGGCGCTGGAGCTTTCCGGATCGTCTGAACCTGCGATCATGACGATGGAAACGCCTTCTTCGACTTCCTTTGTCATGGTGTAGTTGTTCGTCTTGTAGCCGTCCAGCTTGAATGTGATCGTGGGCATCGGATCGCCTTCCTTGAGGAGGGTGATGGTGCTGCCGAGCATATAAGTGTTGTGGGTTCCGTCAGCGTTGATGCGGAGGAACTTGGCGCCCTTGGCGGTCGTCTTGTTCAGGTCGATGACCATGGCGCCGTTGACGTTGTGCTGTGTCTTGGAGGCACAAACCTTGCCGAGGGCGTCCATCACGGAAACGGTCATGGTGCGTGCCTTGACGTTCGAGACGGTAATCACATTATGACTGAAATTGACAGAAGCCTTTGCTGCCAGTGCCTTCGGGGAAATTCCGATTTCCCAGTCGGTCGATACAGCGAAGGAGCCGTCCTGGTCCGATACTTGCTGGTAATTGGGGTTGGGGATGCTTGTGCTTGTAATCTTGACGCCCGGAAGCGGCTGACCCTGTTCCGTGGATACGATGCCGGTAATTGTCCAGGCAAACGAGAACGAACTCAAAGCCGCGATTGTTCCTGCGAATGCCATGAATCTGGACATGGTCATAGCGAAATTCTCCTTTTTATTGTAAACAACAACATCTTTTATCCTCCGGTCCAAGCAAATCCCTTGAATATCCGCTAGACCCCACCAAAATATTCCTTTCCCCAAAAATAAATAATCATTATTAAAAATGCGATATACTTTTAGTATGTAAAGCAAATTATACCTATTGACAAAAAATCCATAGAAAGGATATGTCCTGTTGCGAAAAAAGACTGTAATCGGGGTAGATTATGGTTGTAGATCTTATCCATACTTGGTTGGAAAAAGGAGTGTCTATGGGATTGTTTAGTAAATTGG
Source organism: Fibrobacter sp. (assembly GCA_045224895.1). Taxonomy (GTDB): domain Bacteria; phylum Fibrobacterota; class Fibrobacteria; order Fibrobacterales; family Fibrobacteraceae; genus Fibrobacter. The sequence goes on along the minus strand of JBGVAT010000046.1, from coordinate 18,777 downwards.
CGAAAACAGCCACTATTGCCGCTTTTGCGGTGGCCGTCGCAGATTCGTTTGCGGTGACGGTTAATAACCCGATTATGTATGTCGATAGCCCGGACCCGTCTATTGTCCGTGTCGACGATGCCTACTATATGGTCACGACGACTATGCACTTTGCCCCGGGCGTGCCTGTTTTCAAGAGTACGGATTTGGCTCAGTGGCGTACAGTGGGTTATGCTTACCAGACACTCACCAATAACGATAATATGAACTTGAACGGCGGCAAGGACGCCTACGGTAAGGGTTCTTGGGCTTCGAGCATTCGTTACCACAAGGGTAACTTCTATGTGCTGACGCCGTCTTACACCACGAACAAGACTCATTTGTACAAGACCGCCGACGTGGAAAATGGCCCGTGGTCCGAAGTGCAGCTCCCGTTCTATCACGACCCGTCCCTCTTCTTTGACGATGACGGCACGGTCTGGGTGTTCTACGGCAGTGGCGACCAGATTAGCTACGTGCAGTTGAATGACGATGCTTCTGGCGTGAAGGCCGGTGGCAAGAGCGGTAAGCTCGGCGGCGTGAGCGTGAATCAGGTGACTGGAACCAGCAACTACTACGTGCAGCAGGAAGGCTCGCACATGGAAAAGGTGAACGGTGAATACTACCTGTTCACGATTTCTTGGCCGGCTGGCAAGAGCCGTAGCGAAATTGTTTACCGTTCCAAGAACCTGCTTTCTGGATTTAGCGGAAGGTATTTCCTCTCTGATAACGGTGTGGCTCAGGGTGGCATTTTCGATACTCCCGATGGCAAGTGGTATGCTTTGTTGTTCCGCGATTCCGGTCCGGTTGGCCGTATGTCGCACTTGGTCCCGATGGAATGGAAGGATGGTTGGCCGGTTCCGACGAGCGGAAGCAAGGCTCCCTCTACCATTGACTTGCCGGAATCCCCGCTCCCGGGCTACGGCATGGTCACGAGCGATGATTTTGAATCTGGCGAACTTGCTCTCGAATGGCAGTTCAACCACAACCCCGATAACAAGAACTGGAGCTTGTCTGCAAATCCGGGCTTCTATCGCATTACCACGAGCCGCACCGATTCTCGCGTGGTGAACGCAAAGAATACCTTGACCCAGCGTTCCTTTGGTCCCAAGTGCTCTGGCCGTACGCTTGTTGATGGCACCGGCATGAAGGATGGTGACTTTGCAGGTCTTGTCGCTTTGCAAGATGACAAGGGCTTTGTGGCTTTGACCAAGGAAAGCGGCAGCTACAAAGTGGTGATGTACACCGGAAACAAGGACGGTGAAAGCCAGAAGGAAAGCAAGTCGATTTCGGGTTCCAAGGTTTACTTGCGAATTGATTTTGACCTGCCGATTGATCGCGGTACTGCATACTTCTATTACAGCACCGATGGCGAAACTTGGACAAAGATTGGTAGTGACGTTAAGCTCAATTACGACCTCCACATGTTCGTGGGCGTACGCTGGGGCCTCTTCAACTTTGCAACCAAGCAGGCTGGCGGTTATGCCGACTTCGACTGGTTCAAGGTCGGTACCGATGTGAACGATGAAATTTACCTCGATGGCGCTGCTGCAGAACCTGTTCCGCAGACTCCGTTCTGTGCTGCTGGCGAAAACTGCCCTGCTGCTGCAATCCCGGGCAAGATTGAAGCCGAAAACTTCGACGTGCCGGGCAAGGGCAAGGATGGCTCCTCGTACTATGACGGCGATTCCGAAAACCACGGCGATAGCGATTACCGCAAGGGCACTGGCGTGGATCTCTACGAAAAGGCTACGGGTGTCATTGTCGGCTATAACAGTGAAGGCGACTGGCTCGAATACACCGTGAATGTGAAGGAAGCTGGCGAGTACACTATGTTCGCGGCTGTTGCTGCGGCTGGCTCTACCTCGAGTTTCAAGCTCTCTTTGGATGGCAAGGATATCACCGAAGAAATCTCTGTGCCGGCAGCAAGTTCTGGCGAAGATAATTACGATGATTACAACAAGGTAAAATCCAATGTGACGCTCCCGGCAGGCGAACATGTGCTCCGCTTTACAGTTGTTGGCTCCTGGCTTGATATCGACTACTTTACATTCGTGAAGGGTGCGAACGCTACGGATCCGGATCCCATTGTAGGCCTCACAAAGAACGTTCTCCATAAAGTGCAGGGCGTGCAGTCTTATAACGTCTATGGCGTGAACGGTTCGCTTGTCGGTCGCATCGATGCCTCGAGCGCATTCGAAGTCCGTTCTAAGGTGAATGCGCTTGTGAAGCAGAACGGAGTGTACTTGGTGAAGTCGCTCACCTCCGGCCTCTCGCACCGCATCTCTGTAACAAAGTAATAAATCCCTAAAACACCCACGAGGCCAGAAGGTGAATGTCGGAAGCGTAGCTTACGAACATTCATTTTCTGGCCGTTTTGTTGTACTACAAACACCCACGAAAATTTCAAATATACCGTCCCATTCTCCATTGACAAAACGCAACGAAAAATAATTGCGTTTTGCAGCTTCCAAGAGTTTCTGAATATATCTTCTCAATGGGTAAATAGGGATGTTTTACCCTTAAGGAGTAGAGGTATGTTTGGTAAATTGTCCGCCGGATTGGCGACTTTGGCGTTTTTGGCGAGCTTCGCCGCTGCAGATAACATTAACGTGAACGGGACTTCCCGTAGCATGAACGTGTACGCACCGAAGAACATCGAAAAAGGGCGACCGCTCATTATCCAGATGCACGGTATGAATCAGGATGCCCCGTACCAGCAGAATGCGGCTAAGTGGGAACCGATTGCCGATACGGCCCGTTTTGTGGTCGTGTTCCCGAACGGTCAGAACAAGGCCTGGGACATTTCCGGCGACAAGGACATCAATTTCATCAAGGCCATCATCAACGAAATGTACAGCAAGTACGGCATCGACAAGAACCGAGTCTACGTTTCGGGATTCTCGATGGGCGGCATGATGAGCTATCATGTGGCAAACAAGATGGGCGACCAGATTGCAGCCATTGCTCCGGTTTCGGGTGGCGGTGGCGTGAACTCGCCCAAGCGCGCTATGCCGATTATGCATACGCACGGCACCACCGATGACGTGGTAAATTACAACAGCACCGTGAATACCCTCAAGGGCTGGGTTTCTGCCCAGAAATGTTCTTCGAATTCCAAGGTCACAAAACCGTATCCGGCGAACAAGTCGGGCTCTGCCGCCTCTCTCGAAGTCTGGAGTGGTTGCAACGATAACGTCGAAGTCCGCTTGCTCACTATTGCAGGCAAGGGTCACTGGTATTCCATGGACGAAGCTAGCGTCAACACGAGCGTCGAAATCTGGAATTTCGTCAAGAATTATTCGCTGGACGGTTCCACGCTTGCGCCGCCGATTGAAGTCCCGACCGACCGCGACAGCATTTTCAACGGTGGCTTTGATTCGACTGATGTCGCCTGGACTTTGCAGACTCACGGTAGCGCTGCTGCAACAGGCGATGTGAAAAACGGCAAGTACAATTTTAACATCACCGCCGTTGGCGACCAGAATTATCAGGTACAGCTCATCCAGCACGATTTGCATCTCGAAAAAGGCCAGTGGTACGAAGTGAGCTTTGATGCTAGTGCCGGTGCCTCCCGCACGCTCGAAGTGAATGTGGAACAGCACACGGATCCGTGGGCAAGCTACCTCACCGAAAAGGCAAATTTTGAACTCGGAACGGAATCCAAAACATATACATTCCAGTTCCAGATGACCGCCGCGACCGACAAGGATTCTCGCTTGAGTTTCAATGCTGGCGCCTCGACAGGCACGCTCACGCTCGATAACGTGTCCATCAAGAAAATTGCAGAACCTTCGCTTGGGTTTACGGCGATGCGGTTTGGTGCAACGATCGCGGAATCAACGTTTGATGTCTATAACCTTGCTGGCCGACGCCTCGGATTTGTCGAAATCATCGAAAACGATGTGCCGAATATGCAAAAAACGGTCAAAAATGCAGGCTTTGGTAAGGGTGTCTACATCCTGCGTGGCAAAAACCGTTCGTTTATGGTGCCGGTGGACAGGTAAAATCCAGAAAGTTTACGTCTCTCTCTAATCAAGAGCCGTCCTCTGAAAAGGGGGCGCTCTTTTTGCTTTTTCATTCTTATCCATCGTGGATAAAATGTCAAAGGAATATGTGTGATTTCTTGATTTTTTTGCTTTTTTGGGGATATTTTTAGTTTGGGGATAATAATACCTAGGAAACAGGAGTGCCTATGTTTGGTTTGAAGAAAAAGAACGGTTGCAAGCTTGGAGTGTTAGCAGCTTTGACTTTGGCGGGATTGGCATCGCAGGCTTTCGCGAGTGCTGATACTTTGGTGCTTACGCCGCCGCTTGGTTGGAACAGCTGGAACGTGTTCCACGAAAACATCAATGAAAATCAGATTAAGGAAGTCGCCGATGCTATGGTTGAATCCGGTTTGAGGGACGCGGGCTATGTGTTCCTTAATCTGGACGATAACTGGATGGATACCAAGCGCGATGCTCAGGGTAACCTCCAGAATAACCCGAAGACCTTCCCGAGCGGCATGAAGGCTTTGGCCGATTACGTGCATAAGAAGGGCCTGAAGTTCGGTCTTTATGGCGATCGTGGTAAACGTACTTGCCACCATTACAATAGCAATTGGCAGAGCGAAAGCGGTTCCAATGGCCGCGAAGTGCAGGATGCCAAGAAGTTGGCGGAATGGGGCGTGGACTACTGGAAATATGATAACTGCGATTCTGATCCGAGTACTCAGGAAAAGGATTACACCGCTATGTCCAATGCTCTCCGCAATTCTGGACGCGATATTGTGTTCAGTATTTGTATGTGGGAATACAAGGATTGGATGCCTAAAATCGCAAACCTCTGGCGTACCACTTTCGATATTGGCCCCGCATGGATTTCGCAGTCCTGGTATCGCGGCGTCTATGAAATTATCGATGCGAACAACAAGTATTGGCAGATTGCAAAGCCCGGCCACTGGAATGACCCGGATATGCTCGAAGTGGGCAACAACGGCCTCTCTTACGAAGAACAGCGCTCCCAGATGACGATGTGGTCCATCATGGCGGCTCCCATCATGATCAGCTCCGATATCCGCAAGATGAGCAACGAGACCAAGGAACTCTACTTGAACAAGGACATGATTGCCATCAACCAGGACTCTTTGGGCGTTCAGGGCCACCGCATCTCTGACAAGCAGGGTAAGCAAGTTTGGACCAAGCCTTTGAAAAATGGTGACATTGCCGTGGCTCTTCTCAACAACAACTCTTCTACCCAGACCGTCGAATGTAATTTCTCTGACATTGGTATAGAAGGTGAAGTGGAAGTTCGCGATGCCTGGAAAAAGAAGGACCTCGGCCCACTCTCCCATGTTTCTGTAGAACTCCCGGCTCACGGTTCTGCGCTCCTCCGCTTGGTGGTCAAACCGGTTCCCCGTGGACTCTTCAAGGGCGAAGCTTTTGCCATTCCGGGCAAGATCGAAATGGAAGATTTTGACATTAACGGACTCGGCCAGGGTAACACCACCTACAACGAAAATGATACCGAAAACCATGGCGACTCTGACTACCGCAAGGGCACGGGCGTCGACCTGTACGAAAAGGCTTCTGGCATCATCGTTGGCTACAACCAGGCTGGAGAATGGCTTGAATACACCGTGAATGTTGCCAAGACGGGAACTTACACGATGAATGCCTCCGTGGCCTCTGCTAACAGTACCTCGAGCTTTAAACTCTCTGTGGACGGTAAGGATATCACTAAAGAAATTGCCGTTCCGCAGGCAAGCTCTGGCGAAGACAACTACGATGACTACAATACTGTCGAAGCCAAGGTGGACCTGACCGAAGGCGAACACATTCTCCGCTTTACGGTTACCGGCGACTGGATGGATATTGACTGGATTGAGTTTATCGATGGAACGGTGGGGCTTGCCAAGGCTCGCTTGGAATCCTTTGGAACCCAAAATTCGTATAACGTATTCAGTGCAACAGGCAAGCATCTCGGCCGTGTGGACTTGAACGGTTCCAGTGTCGTGGATGCGCTCAAGAATGCGGGCTTTGCTCGTGGCGTGTATATGGTCCGTTCCGTCAAGGGAAACCTGATCCGCCGCGTAAAAGTCGGTGAATGACGCCGTTTTTAACTTGGAATATTCCGATGTACAATGCAATGCCCGCCTAACGGCGGGTGTTTTTGTCTAGTATGGATAAACCGTCCACAGTATCTTGATGAAAGTCATAGAAAAAACAACTTTTCAAGAATAATTTTAGAGTGTTGTTAGGGTGAACTCTAAAAAGTTTACAAAGCGAGGTTAGGTATATGGGTCTCAACAAATTTGGTCAACTTGCCGCGATCTCTACACTCTTTCTGGGTGTGACTGTCGCTACCGCTGCCGATCAGGCAACGTTCTATGTCGCACCCAACGGTAGCGATACGAATAAAGGAACTGAAGAAGCTCCTTTCAAGACTATTACGCAGGCTCAGAAGGCTGTTCGCGCTATCAACGGTACTATGACGGGCGACATCTCGGTGATCCTTCGCGAAGGTACCTACCAGCTCCCTGCAACGGTGAACTTTACTGAAGAAGATGGTGGTAAGGACGGCCATTACGTGCGCTACAAAGCTTATCCGAACGAAACCCCGCTTATTACGGGCGGTATCCCGATGTCCGGCTGGACCATCCATGACGAAAAGAACAACATCTGGAAGGCCGAAAACGTCGACGCTCGTTTCCGTCAGCTTTACGTGAATGGCAAGAAGGCCATTCGCGCCCGTATGCCGAACCTCAAGAGCAATGGCGACCACAACTTCTTCCGCTTGAACAAGGTGGACTCTACGGGTTCTGCATTCCTCCTGAACAGCAGCGATGTCAAGTCTACGGACTGGAAGAATCCCAAGAAAGTCGAAATGCACTTGATGATCGCCTGGGCCGAAAGCATCTTGCGTCTTGACAAGATTTCGAGCCAGGGAAATGTGCTGAAGTTTGAACCGCAGGATCCTGAAAGAGGCAGACTTTTCCGCCGTAAGTATCCGATGCTCGGTACGGCATTCATGAGCAATCCGCCGAAGCAGCAGGTCTACTATCTCGAAAACGCTTACGAATTCATTGATCAGCCGGGCGAATGGTATTTGGACGAATCCACCAACACGCTTTACTACAAGGCTCGTGAAGGCGAATCTATGGGTACGGCAAACGTTGTCGCTCCGCGCGTCAATACGCTTTTCAGCGTTCTCGGCGAAAGCTCCAAGAGCAAGGTGGGCTACATGAGCTTTGAAGGCCTCACCTTCGCCCATACGAACTACTTGCGTCCGAGCGAAGAAGGCTTCCTGGATTTGCAGGCGAGCATGTTCAACATCGAAGTGATTGAAGAAAATGGCCGCCTTGGCTCTAACAAGTTCCTCCTCTGGCGTCCGGATGCTGGCTTCCGCATCGAAAACGCACACCACATGCAGATCAGGAATTGTACTTTCACGCAGATGGCTGCAACCGGTCTTGATATGGTTTCTGGCACGAATGACGACATGGTCGAAGGCAACGTGTTCTACGAAATCGGTGCAAGTGGCATTATGCTCGGCAAGTTCTCGCAGGACTCCTTGACCGAAATCCATATCCCGTATAATCCGACTGACAAGGATGAAATCAGCACTCGCGATACGCTCCGCTACAACCTCGTGACGAACGTTACCAACGAACACCAGGGCGCTGTAGGTATTGGTGCTGGCTATCCGCGCTATGTCGTGATCGAAAACAACGAAATCTCTTACACGAACTATTCCGGCATTTCTGTGGGCTATGGCTGGACCAAGCAGCAGACTGCCATGACGAACAACCACATCAACAAGAACAACATCCACCACATTTCCCGTTTGCTCTGTGATTCTGGTCCGATTTACACCTTGAGTAACCAGGGTACGGGTAGCGAAATCAAGGAAAACTATCTCCACGATTACGGCGCATCTGAATGGTCCGATTACTGGGTATTGCCGATTTACCTCGATGAAGGTTCCAGTGGCTTTGCTGTCGAAAACAACTCTTACAAGAACGCTCCGAGTGGCGTTGGCCGTAATGCTCCGGGTCAGTTTACCGAAAAGAATAATGGTGGCTATATCGAATCTGTTGCCGCAGCTGCGGGCCTCCAGGGTGATTTCAAGAACATCGGTGACCGCATCAACAACATTCCGCTTCCGGACTTCTCCAATGTGGTTCCGCAGGCTCCGTTTGTCGAAAACGTGACGATCCCGGGCGTTGTCGAAATGGAAAATTACGATGAAGGTGGCCAGAGCGTTTCGTTCAATGACAAGGACTTTGTGAACGAAGGCGCTGTGTACCGCGAAGATGGCGTGGACATTGTGGGACTCGGCTGCTCTGATACGCTTAATACGAAGGACTGCAAGGGCTATGCCATTGGTTACACGCAGGCTGGCGAATGGCTCGAATACACCGTGAATGTTGCTGCTGCCGGTGAATATGCATTTGTCGCAAACGTGGCTTCTGGTCTCGAAGGCTCTAGCTTCCGCCTCTTCATGGACGGCAAGGCTATCTCCGATACGATCGTGGCCCCGCAAGGCGAAGACTGGAATACGTATGGCACGGTCGATGGCGTGACGACTTCTCTCGAAGCGGGCGAACATGTGCTCCGCGTGGCTATCACGGGAACTTACTTGAACATCGACTGGATCAAGTTTGGCAAGAGCAAGGAAGAAATCCTTACGATCAAGCCGAATGTCCGTTACGGTGTAGATATGGATATCTCTCGTAGCTCGACGTTGAAGGTGTTCGATATTCGCGGTCATCACGTGGGTACGCTGAACCTGATGGGCTATCCGACAACGACGTCTGTTCTCCAGCAGATGCATGCCAAGAACTTTAAGTCCGGAGTCTACTTTGTCCAGAGCTTGAACAAGTCCTTTGGCAAGATGATTCAGGTCAAGTAATTAAACAGAGTGGGGTGCTTTATGAAAATGATGAATAAATTATTGCCGATTGCATTTGGACTTGGTTTTGCTTCCAGTGCATTTGCAGAAAACCCGATTATCCAGACGTACTATTCACCTGACCCGGCTCCGGTCGTGTTTGGCGATACCGTCTGCGTGTATACGGGTAACGACGAAGGCGGTTCCTTCTTTACCATGCACGGCTGGCGTGTTTCTTGCACCACCGATATGGTGAACTGGACCGATAAGGGTGAACTCATTCTTTCGAACGAAAGCTTTGGTGGTAATGCCAAGAAAAATGGCGACTGGGCTGCTCAAGTTGTCCGTCGTAACGGCAAGTATTACTACTACGTGACTGTGGAATCGACGAAGGGTGGCCGCGCCATTAACGTTGCTGTGGCCGATAAACCGGAAGGTCCGTTCAAGGATGCTCGCAATGGTCAGCATCTCGCCGGTCCGAACTGGGACTACATCGATCCGACCGTATGGATTGATGACGATGGCCAGGCTTGGCTCTACTGGGGCAACCCGAAGCTTTATTACGCCAAGCTCAAAGAAAACATGATTGAGTTCGATGGCGACATCAAGGTGACGGATATGAGCCGCGGTTTCTCTCCGAATGGAAATTCCGTGTACACTGAAGGTCCGTGGATCCACAAGCGCGACAAGAAGTATTATATGATTTACGCTTCTCATGGCGTGCCCGAAAAGATTTCTTACTCCACTAGCGATTCTCCGACGGGCCCGTGGACTTGGGGTGGCGTTATCATGGATCAGGGTAACAACACTGCATTCACGAACCACTCCGGCCTCATCGACTTTAAGGGACGCAGCTTCTTCTTCTATCACAACCAGAAGAATGTGGGTGGTGGTGGCTATAGCCGTTCTACCGCAGTTGAAGAATTTACCTGGAATGCCGACGGTTCTATTCCGACGATCAAGTCGACGGACAATGGTGTCGTGAAGCCGATCAAGAATCTTGATCCGTTCGAACGTGTCGAAGCCGAAACCAAGTCTTGGGTCGGTGGCATCAACGTGGACAAGAGCGGTGGATACACCATCATCAAGCATGTGGCTAAGCAGAACGATAACGTTTACTTGACCAACATGGGTTCGAACTTCTATACAAAGGTTCGTTCTGTTGATATGGGCGATGGCGCTGACCGCATTATCGTTTGCACGAGAGGCAATGGCGGTAAGATTGAACTCCACGCCGGTAAGCAGGATGGCTCGACGCTTGCAACGATGAATATCCCGGCAAGCTCCAGCTGGCAAGAAAATACCTTTGACTTGAGTGATGCCGCAGGCGTTGATGACTTGTTCTTTGTCGTCAAGCAGGGCGGTTTTGATTTTGACTATTGGTATATGGAAAGCGATGCAACGGCAATTCCGCAGACTCCGTACAAGGATGCCGCTGCTGCCATCCCGGGAAAGATCGAAGCTGAAAACTATGACGTGGGCGGCCACAACAAGGCCTTCTACGACAATGACCGCGAAAACAAGGGCGGCGCTTACCGCGAAGACGAAGTCGACATTGTACAGATCGATTCTACGGACAAGTCCAAGGGCTATGCACTCGGCTACACCGAAGACGGCGAATGGGTCGAATACACGGTCAATAACCAGCTCGCTTCTGAATACACGATTGTGATGAATGTGGCAACGGCTTCCGAAGATGTGGGCGTCAAGTTCTACATCGACGACAAGGAAATCACCGATGTCATCAAGGCCCCGCAAGGTGAAGACTGGAACACGTATAGCGAAGTCACTGCCAAGACGAAGGAAATCCCGAAGGGCGAACATGTCCTCAAGATGGAAATCGTTGGCAACTACGTGAACGTCGACTGGTTCAAGTTCTGCATGGGCTTTGATTGCGAAGAAACTCCGATTGCTCTCCGCGATGTCCGTATGGCTGCTCCGACAACCGAAAAGTCTTATGCTGTGTTCAGCATGACGGGTAAGTTCCTCGGCAACGTCGATGCCAATGGCCAGAGCATTGCAAAGTCCATTCGTACGGCAGGCTATGTTCCGGGCGTGTACATGGTTCGCGGTCTCGGTCACTCCAAGACCTTCCGTGTTCTCGTCAAGTAAAGATGTGACGATTATCGTACAAAGTTGTTAAATCTAAAATGGCCTCGTTATGGGGACCATTTTATTTGTTATATTAAAATAAAGTAAATCAGGACTTAAATTATCTGATTTATTGTGTAGGAGGAATATGTGGAACGGAATTTTTTACATGGAATTCCTGTGTGGCTTGTTGCCATTGGAATTCTTTTTGCGCGGCCCAATGCTGTAGAATCTCCAGTCTTGGTAACGCCTCATGCTGTAGTGAGTCTTTCGCCAAAAGGTGAACCGGTAGAACTCTCTTGCCCTTTGCCGCAAGATGGCAATGTTTCGTATCAATGGTATAGAAGTTCGTCCAACTCCAATACAGGGGGCACGGCTATTGACGGAGCGACTTCTTTCCATTATGTTACGGATCCTTTTCAAGAAAATGGAATTCGTTTTTATTACTGTGTCGCCACATCTTCCGAGGACGTAAGCGACACTTCGAACATCTTTGCTGTTGCATATACGGGCCTGCCTACTGTTAAAATCAATACTCTTGATGGTGAAGAACCTAGTGCCGAGTATACTTATGCTCCTGATGGCTCATATGGTCGTGGTATTACGAATGCGACGAAGGTTCCTGCGTCAATGCAAATTATTGATAGTACCGGTAATCTAGTCTATGAAAGTGGCGAATATGTAAAGAAAAACAGCGGATTGACGATAAAACTTCGCGGTAATACAAGTGTCGATTTAGAAGGAAAATCTTCGTATAAGCTGAAATTGCAGAAAAAAGCCGATTTGCTCGCTTCGTTGAGTTCTCGCAGTGGAAGTTCTTTTTCGGATAAAGAATGGATTTTGCACAAGGCTACAACATCGCTTAATACTTTCGTCGGTTTTACAATTTGCGATATTGCTGGCGTGTCTTGGACTCCCAAGTATGCTTTTGTAAATGTTATCGTCAACGATGACTATCGCGGCTTGTATATGCTGATGGAAGCTGTCGATCGCAATGAGTCAAGGGTTGATGTGTCCGAGGAAGGGTACATCATTGAACGCGATGCATATTGGTGGAATGAAAATGTAAAATTCTTCACTTCGATTTATGATCAAAAATACACCTTCAAGTATCCCGACGATGACAATATTTCTGAAGAACAGTTGTCGTATATAGAAAAGTATATGAATACATTGGAGTCGCACATAAGCGATGGTTCGTATGACGATTACCTTGATGTCAAGGGCTTCGCGCGGTGGCTTTTGATACACGACTTTTTAGGTTCCTGGGATGCTGCCGGGTCCAATATTTTCTTATCAAAGTATGATGCTACGGATAAGACAAAGCTCCGTATACTGACAAATTGGGATTTCGATTCGAATTTTATGCAAGAGGGGAAGTGGTCTCTGCAGCATATGGATGACCGTATTTATATGCCTTCGATGCTTAAAAGTTCGAATAGGGCTTTTGCTAATATGTACAAAAGCTTATATGATAGCCTAGCCCCGATTCTTTGGAATACTCTTGAAAAAAAATGGAAAGAATTGAATAATGCGCTAGGGAGGCAGATTAATGTAGCTCGTTATTGTGACCATGTTCGCTGGAATTTTCAATGGTACAATCCTGTGGAGTATGACCTTTATATTGCAGAAAAATGGTTTACGTCGCGTGAAGCGTGGCTTAAAAATGCAATAGAAAAAACTCATACGATTGTTTATGAGCTGAATGGAGGCTCGTTTGGAAATGAAATGTTTTTCCCCGATTCCATCAGGTTTACAGACCGTATTGAAGTTCCTCAACCTCAAAGGCAAGGGTATATTTTTACGGGCTGGACGAGCGACTTTAATGCGGAACCCTTGAAAAATATGGTTTTGTATGGCGATAATGTGGTCGATCGTGTTCGATTGACGGCTAATTGGTTGCCTTGTATTTATCCCATTAAAGAGTATGATGGTATGTCGTTGAAAATGGGCTATTTCGCGGGGATGGAAAAATTCCTTGTTGAAGTGTTCAGCGTGACTGGTTCGTTTTTGGGATATATTTCGCTGTACAATACGGATGTGCAGTTTATTTTGAAAACGCTTAGGAGTGCGGGGTATCCAAATAGTATATATATCCTTCGCAGCAAAGGGTCGCGAGTGAGTCATCGTGTGCAGTTGAGGTGACGCAATTTTTCACTTGATGAATAGAACGTAATGAGAGTCTTGCTAGGGAATTTTAGTTAGAATATTCCGCTTTGGACACTTGGATAAAATGTCCACAGAACCTTTATCTTCCGATGAAAAATACCTCACGATTTGGGGTATTTTTTTGTGTAGGAATATGAAAGGGAGGACTCTATGAAGTTCGGATCTACTTTGTCTCTGACAATGTCTGCCGGTTTGGTTTTGGCGGCATCTGTGTTTGCTCAGCCCAATGATGAATGGAATGGCAAACCGAGAATTTTTGGCGTGAACACATTGAACCCGCACGTGACTTCGATGCCGTATTCTACGGTCGAAGAAGCTGTGAAGGGTGACCGTCACGCATCGGAATGGTACCAGACGCTTTCGGGTACATGGAAATTCTATCACGTCGAAAAGCCTGCCCAGCGCAACAATGACTTTTACAAGGACAATTACGATGTGTCCAAGTGGGATGATATCAAGGTCCCGAGTTCTTGGCAGCTCCTGGGCTACGACCATCCGATTTATACGAACGTGATTTATCCGTGGTCCCAGAACAACCGCGTTTCTGCACCGTACGCTCCGACGGATTTTAACCCAGTCGGTCATTATCGCCGTACGTTCACGGTTCCCGAAAACTGGAACGGCAAGCGCATCCGTTTGCACTTTGAAGGTGTTGAATCCGCTTATTACGTTTGGGTGAACGGCAATTATGTTGGCTATAGCGAAGACTCCTTCACGGGTCATGAATTCGACATCAATAAGTACCTTCGCAAGGGCGAAAATAATATCTCCGTGCAGGTGTTCCGCTGGTGCGACGGTTCTTGGCTCGAAGACCAGGACTTCATCCGTCTTTCCGGCATTATGCGCGATGTCTACATTTACGCAGTGCCCGAAGTCCACATTCAGGACTTCCAAATTGATGCGACCCTTACGAACGGTTACAAGGATGGTCTCTTGAAGACGACCGCCTGGATCTACAACTCGACCGATAAGGAATCGGGTGCTTACTCTGTAGAACTCTCCTTGTACGATGCTTCCGGTGCTGAAGTCATCAAGCCGACTTCCCAGAAGGTTTCTGGCATTGGCTCGAAGGGCGGCGAAAAGAGCGTCCATTTCGAAATACCGTATTCTTCTCCGAAGCGCTGGTCTGCAGAAACGCCGGACCTCTATACCGCAGTACTCACGTTCAAGGATGCTGACGGCAAGATCCTTCAGGTCGAAAGTAACAAGATCGGTTTTAGGAAAATTGAAATCAAGAAGGATAATGGCGCTCCGCGTTTGTACGTAAACGGTATGCCGGTGAAGTTCCACGGTGTGGACCGTCACGAACTCGATCCGGATAACGGCCGTGCAGTGACTTACGAACGTATGGAAAAAGACATCATTCTCATGAAGCAGTTCAACATCAACGCGCTTCGTATGTCTCACTATCCGAACAATCCGATGATGTACGATCTCTGCGATAAGTACGGTATCTACGTGATTGACGAAGCGAACGTCGAAAGCCATGGTGCCAACAACGACCTTCCGAAGAATAGCGATGATTGGCGCGCTCCGGCTGTGGACCGCATGAATTCCATGGTGCAGCGTGACAAGAACCATCCTTCCATTATCCTTTGGTCTCTCGGTAACGAAGCCGGTAACGGTAACGTGTTTGCATCTGAACGCGAACGTGCACACGCCATTGACTCCACTCGCTTTGTCCACTACGAAGGCGACTGGAACAATGCCGATGTGAACAGCTGGATGTACTTTGGCCCGGATGCCGTTGCTAGCTACAAAGATGCTAACAAGCCGATTATGTTGTGCGAATACGAACACGCTATGGGTAACTCCGTGGGCGATTTGCAGGAATACATGGATGCCTTCTACGGCAACCCGCGCTCCTTCGGTGGTTTCATCTGGGACTTTATCGACCAGGGTCTTCGTCACAAGGGTACTCCGTACTTTGAATTCGGTGGTATGTGGGGCGACTGGCAGAACGACGATAACTTCTGCGCTAACGGTCTCGTGTTTCCTGATCGCGCTATCCAGCCGGAAATGTGGGAAGTCAAATACCAGTACAGCCAGGTGCGCGTTCACAATGTAGACGCCGCCAAGGGTAAGATTGAAATTGAAAGCCGTTACCTCTACAGAAACCTCGGCGATTTCCTCGATGCCTTCTGGCAAATCAAAGAAAACGGTAAGGTCATCAAGGAAGGAAAGATTGACGGTTCTCAGATGAACATCGGTCCGAACGAAAAGAAGACCGTGACCATCGACATGCCGAAAATCGAAACGACGGTGGGCGCAGAATACTTCCTCGATATCGATTTCCGCTTGAAGAAGGATGAACTCTGGGCTGATGCTGGCCATAGTGTTGGTCACGAACAGTTTAACATTGACTTGGGTCAGCTTTGGTCTACCGAAATTGATATCAGCACTATGAACGCTACCAAGGTGAACAAGAGCAATGGCCTCACGATTGAAGGTAATGATTTCAAGATTCGATTTGATGAAAAGACCGGTTTGCTCGCAAGCTACGTGCTTGATGGCGATACGATCATCAAGGATGGCGGCCGTCCGAACTTCTGGCGCGCTCCGACGGATAACGACAAGGGCTTCAACATGGAACGCGGCCACGGCGAATGGCGCAGCGCAAGCAAGAAGCGCAACGTGACCTCTGAAGTCAAGGAAGTCTCTGCTCAGGAAACTCAGGTGACGTTCAACTTCAGCTTCCCGGATGTGGGCAGCTCCAAGATGAAACTCACTTACTATGTCTATGGCAGTGGCGATATCGTTGTGGAATATACGTTCAATCCGGATGGTTCCAAGAGCTACATTCCGAACGTGGGTACTCTCTTCACGGTTCCGGGTGGCTACGAAAAGGTTCGCTGGTTTGGTCGCGGCCCGGATGAAAACTACATTGGCCGTAACCGCGGTAGCTTCATGGGTCTTTACTCCACCTATGCGGATTCTATGACGGTCATGTATATGGAAATTGGCGAAACGGGCCAGCGCACCGATGTCAAGTGGGCAACGCTTACAAACGAAAAGACCGGCAAGGGTGTTATGATTGTGGGTAACCCGCGCATGGAATTCAGCGCTCAGCATTACACTCCGGAACAGCTCACCGACGTGAAGCTCCCGTGGGAACTCAAGCGCGATAAGGACATCACGCTCCGTGTGGACTTGCACCAGATGGGCCTCGGCGGTATCAACTCCTGGGGTGCAGAACCGCTTGATGCCTACAAGCTGTTTGCGAGGAACGAATATAGCCACAAGTTCCGCATTGCTCCGATTCGTAAGCAGCTGAACGATCCGACGGAATACTCTCTCCTTGGCTTCAGAAACTTCGGTTGGAACAAGGAAATTTCCCCGGCTCCGTATGGAACCAAGGAAATCGAAAAGATTTATGAAGACCAGCCTGAAAAAGATATTACGGATCTCCCGGGCAAGGTGAAGTCTCCGGTTAATGTGGTTATCGGCAGGGACTACGATGTCTTTGATGCTCAGGGCAAGAAGGTTGGCTTCTTCTCGACTCGCGGTGTCGAAGATCTCCATGCAATGACTTCTCTGGTGGTTAAGACTTCCGGCGTGTATGTGGTCAAGTCCCAAAAGGGCGGCCAGGCCTTCCGCGTCACCGTCAAGAAGTAAAAAGTAATCGATTGAAGAACTGTCATCGCGAGGAGCAATCCCCGCGATGACTTTTTTTATCCCGTCCCTTTTTTTCTGTCACCCCGGCCTCCGTGCCGGGGTCACCTTTTTTGGGCGGCGAACCCGTTTCTCTATTGATAAAAAATCAATGAGAAGAATTCTACACCTATATGAAAACTCCTCTCCGGGGGGTATTTTTTATAAGGGAAAACGCCTAAAATGGTGTGTCTAGGTTAACGAGGAGGCCTTATGTTTAGAACAAAGAAATCTCTTGCAAGTCGTGTTCTCGGTTCTGCTGTGGTGGCTTGCGCCATTGGTTTTACTAGCTCTTTTGCAACAACGGATAATCCGCTTACGCTGTGGTACGATAGCGATGCCGGTTCCGAATTCACGAATGCTCTCCCGATTGGTAACGGCTATATGGGTGGCCTCATTTACGGTGGCGTCACTAAGGATTACATCGGCCTCAATGAAAGTACGGTTTGGTCGGGCGGCCCGGGCGACAACAACAAACAGGGCGCTGCAAGTCATTTGAAGGATGCTCGTGATGCCTTGTGGCGTGGCGACTACCGCACGGCAGAATCTATCGTGTCTAATTATATGATTGGTCCCGGCCCCGCAAGCTTCCAGCCGGTGGGCGACTTGATCATTTCTACGTCTCATAGCGGTTCCTCCAATTACCGTCGTGAACTTGACCTCAAGACGGCTATTGCAAAGACTACTTACACGCACAGCGGTGTCAAGCATACGCGTGAATATTTCGCAAGCTATCCGGACCACGTAATTGTCGTGCATCTTTCTGCTGACAAGAACGGTTCTGTGAGCTTTGGCGCAACGATGACAACTCCGCATAACTCCAAGCGAATGAGCAATGACGGCAACACGCTCATTTACGATGTCACCGTCAACTCCATCAAGTTCCAGAATCGCTTGACCGTGGTTACGGACGGTGGCAAGGTCAGCGTCTCGAATGGCAACATCAATGTCGAAGGCGCCAACAGCGCAACGCTTATCCTCACGACCGCAACGAACTTCAAGTCTTATAACGATGTAAGCGGCGATCCGGGCGCAATTGCTTCCGAAATTATGTCGAAGGTTGCCAAGAAATCTTATGAAGACATCTTGAAAGACCACTTGAAAGATTACCAGACCATTTTTAACCGTGTCAAGCTTGACCTCGGTACGGCTGACAAGAGCGCAGGCGATATCACCTCCACTCGCGTCAAGAATTTTAATTCCACGAACGACCCGTCTCTCGTAGAACTCCATTACCAGTATGGCCGTTATTTGCTCATTGCAAGCTCCCGCAAGGGTGGCCAGCCGGCTAACTTGCAGGGTATCTGGAACAAGGACACGAATCCGATTTGGGGCAGTAAGTACACCACGAATATCAACCTCGAAATGAACTACTGGCCGGCGGAATCCGGCAACCTCGAAGAATGTGTATGGCCGCTCATTGACAAGATCAAGTCTATGGTCCCGCAGGGCGAAAAGACTGCAAAGGTGCATTGGGGCGTTGACGAAGGCTGGGTGGAACACCACAATACCGACCTTTGGAACCGTTCCGCTCCGATTGATGGTGCCTGGGGGCTCTGGCCGAGTGGCGCTGGCTGGCTCAGCACGCACCTTTGGGAACACTTCCTCTACAATCCGACTGACAAAGCATACCTCAAGGATGTTTACTCCACTATGAAGGGTGCTGCACTCTTCTTCGTGAATAGCCTTGTCGAAGAACCGACCACGGGCAACAAGTATTTGGTGACGGCTCCGAGCGATTCTCCGGAAAACGATCACGGCGGTTACAACGTCTGCTTTGGCCCGACGATGGATAACCAGATTATCCGCGATGTTTTGAACTACACGATTGAAGCTTCCAAGATTCTCGGCGTTGACGAAGATGTGCGCGCCAAGATGGAGGCGACCGTCAAGCGCTTGCCGCCGACAAAGACAGGTAAGTATGGACAAATTACCGAATGGCTCCAGGATTGGGACGATCCGAACAACAAGAAC
>JBGVAT010000045.1:0-2646 GCA_045224895.1 Fibrobacter sp. | reverse complement strand
AGTATTGATCGTGATACCACGAGCCTTTTCTTCCGGAGCGTTGTCGATTTCATCGAAACGCTTTGCTGCGGCGAGACCCTTAGCAGCAAGGGTGGTGCAGATTGCAGCAGTCAGAGTGGTTTTACCGTGGTCAACGTGACCGATCGTGCCGATGTTGCAGTGCGGCTTACTTCTGTCAAAATGTTCTTTTGCCATTTTTTCCTCTTCTTCAGCAGAAGGTTTATCGCTTCAAGTTCAAGAGAACTACTCGAGTTCTCCGTATTTTCGCAGAGCATAGGAAGCGGTACTCTGCGAAATTGGAACACAAATTTAATAATTTCTAGATAATTTGCAAGGATTTTTCTTTTGAAATTTCGCTAAAAATGCGGATTTTTGGACTTATCCACAGGTTTTCGGAGGCATTTCCAGTGACCGAAATCACGCCCAATTTGTTGGAGCGAATTGCCTTTTTTTGTTCAAATTTCAAAGGTTCAATATTTTATTTCAACTCTAAAACCATCTTTTCAACTTTTTATCAACATTTTCAACATTGTCAGAAAATTTTTATCCACATTCACATTTTACAAAAGTAAAAAGATTTTTACATTTTGAATTTTTACATTATTTTACAATTTTATTCACCCTGACCCCTTGACTTAGCCTTTTTCCAAAAAACGTCACGTTTGTTCTCGCCTCCGGTTCGAAGGCGTTTTGCGGTTCATCACAAATTCGGCTTGAAAAGTTTTTTTACAAGACACTATATGTAATATTGCTATCTTTAATTTGTTGTTTGGAGTCACTTCGAGGAACCTCTATGAAATCGTCCCTTTTTAAGTCCCTGTTTGCACTCGGGACCGTTATGCTCGCTTGCTCTTGTTCAGACAAGCCGTCTTCCAGCGATAACGGCGAACTCGGATTCGTCCCCTGCGAGGATGTACGCTTTTTGCCCAACGAAGGTCTCGTGATATTCACGGATCTCAGCGTCACCGACATCAACGGCCAACCCGCCGGCATTGCCGTTCCGGTTCCCGGTACAACCATTGTCATCATCAAGGACCTGGCCGGCAACAATCTCGTCGACCAGTTCGACTTGACCGACCCGGCACGTTCCAAAGTCATCGCCGGTGATCCGAGCCAGTGCGCCTCCAAGGTTTCGACCTGCGAAGACGCCCGACTTTTCATTTCGAACAACAAAAAATATCTTGTCTACCCCGACCTCTCCGTTACGGATGAAGGCTGGAGCCAGGTGGGTACAGCCACCGTCATCTCCGGCATGACAGTCAGCATCACCGACCTGTCCGGCAACATCATGGCGAACAACGTAGACCTCGCATCGCTCCAATTAATCCAGGGTGACGGCATTCGCTACACTATTTACGAACCGGCATACCACTTGAAGGACGCGACTGGCGACTATCTCGTTTATTTGAGCACTCTCGTGACTGACCCGAAAGGTGTCGCGATCGGTTACGCCGACTTCACCACCGGCATCATCAAGTCGGCCGACTTGACCAGAACGCTCACGCAGGGCAACATCACCACACAGCCGATCCTGTTGCCGACTTCCAAGTGCGTCGACTACGTAAACCTCAATGCACCTTCTTCCAGCTCCGTACAGCCGCAGCCTGCATCTAGCAGTTCCTCGGCATACGTCCCGCCGACACAGAGCAGCAGCAGCACTCCGATTATCGTAAGCAGCAGCTCCGTCATCAAGAGCAGCAGCAGTTCTACGCCAAAGAGCAGCAGCAGCGTCGTCGTGAGCAGTTCTTCTTCGGCACCTGTGAATAGCGGATGCCCGACCATCAAGACCAAGGGCGGCGCAAGCGGTAGCGGCTGGGCCACCCGTTACTGGGACTGCTGCAAGCCTCACTGCTCCTGGCCGGAACACGCAGGCGGCAACTACTCCAAGCAGTGCACCAACAAGGGCAAGTCCGAAAACACGAACTGGGGCGACGGCAGCGTTTGTAGTGGCGGCTCCCAGATGACCTGCACAAGCCAGATTCCGTTCACGATTGACGGCTGCACCGATATGGCATTCGCATTCGCGGCTGTCCCGGCAGCAAACGGCGGTTCTTGCGGCAAGTGCTTCCAGCTCACCTTCGATGGTACCGGCAAGTACTCCAACGACGCCAACATCAAGAAGCTCAAGGGCAAGAAGCTCATCATCATGGCCACAAACGTCGGAGGCGACGTTCAGCAGGGACAGTTCGACATCATGATCCCGGGCGGTGGCGTCGGTATGTTCAACGGTTGCTCTAGCATGGGCTGGGGCTCCCAGGGCGAACAGTACGGCGGTCTCCTTTCTGAATGCGAAAAGGAAAGCAACTACAAGGCCACCAAGTACAAGAGCTGCCTTACCGAAAAGTGCAACAAGTCCTTCTCCAACGATGCCGAAGCAAAGAAGGGATGTCTCTTCCTTGCCGACTGGATGGGAGCCGCAGGCAACCCGAACCACAATTACGTGGAAGTGGAATGCCCCCAGGTTCTCAAGGACAAGTACTAATCAAAAGGTCTAAACTGGAACTAAACGCCCCAAACCGGGGCGTTTTTCTTTTTTGTAAGTCTTTGATAATAAAAAACTTGTGCGTAGCTTCACAGAATCCCATTGTATAGTTCTTTTTACTCATAATTACGAGCATTTTAGAGAAGAAGATTTTATCTTTACCG
>JBGVAT010000044.1:0-5238 GCA_045224895.1 Fibrobacter sp. | reverse complement strand
TGGCCAGCCGTACAAGGACATGGTCGAATACATCCGCAAGAAGCTGAACCTCACGTCGCTTGCGTTCCAGCGCATTGACGACTTGATCCAGGCTATCGGTCTCCCGGAAGAAGACCTTTGCACTTATTGCTGGACTGGCAAGGACTACGCCGAAACGGGTGACTGCTATCATTGCCCGTGCCATTGCCACGATAAGGAAAAGGATAAGGAATAATCCGCGATTTGGATGTCGCGGGCTTGCCCGCGAATTCTTGACGTTGAATGTTAGAAAAGTCCCGCACATCGTGCGGGACTTTCTGCATAAGGAGAGATCTATGGGTGCTTGCTTTTAGTGGCGCTTTTTCTTGTTGTTGAGTTGGATTGCGGTTGCGCCGCCGCACTCGCCACCGTTATACGGACCAATGGCCTGGATGTTGAAGTTGTAGGAACCCGGTGCTGCTTGCATCTTGAATCTGAGGGATGAAAGCATTCTGGATGCCTGTTCGCCAGTGACTTTGGTTTTGCCCTTGTACCAGGTGGGCTGCTTGAAGTCGGACCATTTGAGGAACTTTGTCGTGCCGGCGCGGCTCTTCGGGAGTGCTACTGCCGGTAATGCGTAATCGATGGTGGCGTCCATATTGTCACCGAGGCTCATTTCGAGGGACGGCGCGACTTCGGAGCTGTAAGTGATGCATACGCCGCCCATGCCTGCAGCATCGGCCTGTGCGAGATATCCTGTTTCCGATTCACCGGCCAAGCCGAAACCTACGCCGACGAACGGATTGTAAGTCAAGTTTCCCTTGGCGAGAACTGCCGTACCGCAGAGGCCTCCGCAGTAGTCAATGATCGGGTCCATAGCATCGACGCTGTATTCGTTACCGGGGTCCACGGGCCAGACGACCTTTGAAACTCCGCCGTCTGCATCATCACTGAAGCTGTACCAATAGCCGGATGTTTCCGAGCCGTTGTCGTAACCGGTTTGGATTTGGTATTCGCTATTGTAACCGAACCAGGTTTCGAAATTGTTGGTTGTCGGTGCGGGCGGGGTGATGATCACCGTATCTACCGGATTCGGATCTTCCGATAAAGTTGGAGGCAAGTAAACCGGGAGCGAGGATGCTTTGCAACCATCGTATGGGCCAACGGCTGTGATGTTGAAACGGCCCACGGTGGCGTCGGGTCCCTGGAATTTGAATCGGAGCGATACGAGTTCCTGGGCGGCTCTGTCGCCTGGCATCTTGACGGTGCCCTTATACCAGGACGGCTGCTTGAAATCGGACCAGGAAATGAACTTTGTTGTGCCCGTAGTGCTCTTGGGGAGGCTCACGTACGGAACGGCGTAACCGATTTCTGCTTCGGTCTTGTCGCTGAGGCCCATTTCGAGTGCGAGTGCCATCTCGGATGCGTACGTGACGCAGACGCCGCCCATGCTGGTAGCATCTGCCGCTTCTGGGGTCATGTCGGTGTAGCTTCGTTCTCCGACGAGATTGAAACCGACGCTGACAAACGGGTGGTATGTCAAGGTGCCCTTGCTGAGAGCGTAAGTGCCGCAAAGACCACCGCAGTAGTCGATAATCGGATCCATGGCGTCATCGCTGTATTCGTTACCCTTGGGAACGGGCCAGATGATTTGAGACTGTCCGCCATCATCGTCATCATATCTGGAGAACCAGTAGCCGTTTGTTTCTGTTTCGTTGCCGAACCCGGTTTGAATTTGCCAATTGCCGTCATAGCCGTACCAGGTCTCGAATGGACTGTGTTGGTGAATGGCCGAAGAAGAAAGGGGCTTGTTACTGGATGAACTTGCTTGTATTGGATTGTCGTCCGAGGGATTGTGCAGGTGCGATTCGATGTAATCGCATGCGGTGAGTGCCATGGACGCTGCTGTTACAGCAAGGATTGATGCCTTAGGGTACGATTTTCTTTTTGTTCTTTTCATCAGATTCCTCCTAATTCTAATTCTGATGGTAAGAATATATATAAACTATAATGCTTGTGAAAAAATTTTTTTAATAGATTATTATTTTGTTTAATTTATATGTATTATGCAAGTAGCATAATGATACGTTAATTGTGCTTATGATACGGAAAAACGCATTATATAATACAAAGTTTTTGATAAACTCTTATATAATACGGATATGATGTGTATAATATACGAAATAAAATTTATGTAAAAATTTGTTTGCTATTGGGAGAGTGAGACTTTAAAGCTTGTACTGTCAGACTTTGTATGGATATGTTATATGTAAATGATGTTGATGATTTTAGGGGAATATGAAAAAGAGGCGCTCCGTTGGGAGAGCCTCTTTTGACATTCTTGATTGTCGCTATTAGCGAAGTTCTTCGAGCGCCTTTGTGCTCTTCGCAATAATGGGCACTTTCGCTTCGCTCAAGTGCCAAATGCTGGCCTCGGTCATGTGCAAATAAATTTGCCCGCGACTCTCGGCCTACGCATTGGTCCTGTTGAGAAATTATCGCAGATCCTTCAGGGCTGCTTCGTCCTTGGCGATAATTTCTCTCTGTGTTGCGAGCTTGGTGCGTTCGGCGTTCACGACAGCTTCCGGAGCTCCGTTCACGAACTTCTCGTTGGAGAGCTTCTTTTCGATGCTGGCAGCGAAAGCCTTGGCCTTTTCGATTTCCTTTTCAAGGCGTGCAATTTCTGCAGCCGGGTCAAGGATACCTTCGAGCGGGATGTAGAGTTCGCCACCCGGCACCACGGAGCTTGCGCTGAACTTCGGCTTTGCGGCCTTAACAGCCACAGAGAACGATTCAAGTCCACCGAGTTCGGTGATGATGGCTTGGCAGTCCTTCACGCTGGCTTCGGTTTCGGCGGTATCGACGCTCACGACAGCCTTGAGCTTGGTAGCCGGGCTTACGTTGTAGCGACCGCGCACGCCACGCACGCTTTCCACGACGGCGAATGCCTGGTTGAAAGCTGCTTCGATCTTGGCGTCGATGAGGCTTGTGTCAGCCTTCGGCCAAGCGCTGTTGATCACGCGTTCAGAACCCGGGAAGAGAGTTGCGTTCAGTTCTTCCGTGATGAACGGCATTACCGGATGCAACAGGTCAATCACGCCGCGGAGCACGTGGCTGAGGATTGCCATAGCGTTCTTCTTTTCGGCGGTGAGCGTTTCGCTGTTGATCACGGCCTTCTTGATTTCCAAGTAGCTAGAGCAGACATCGTCCCAAACAAAGCGGTAGAGGAAGCCGGCGAGTTCAGCAAAGTGGAACTCTTCGAGCATTTTCGTTGCGTCTTGGATGGTGGAGTTCAAGCGAGAGAGAATCCAGCGGTCTTCGAGAGCGAAGATCGAAGAATCCATCGGGAGCATGTCCTTGGAAAGTGCGCCAGCCTGTTCCAAGTGCGGGAACAAGAAGCGGCAAGCGTTCCAGAGCTTGTTCGAGAAATTACGACCAATTTCGAACTTTTCGCTCGTGTTGATGACGGAACCATCTTCCTGCTTTTCCTTCTTCACCGGGAGACGAACATCCTGGTTGTCGGTGCAGAGGCTTGCCATCACGAAGCGGAGAGCGTCCGTGCCGTACTTCTTTTCGATATCCATCGGGTCCACGCCATTGCCCTTGGACTTGCTCATGGTCATGCCGTTGCCGTCCAAAATCTTCGGGTGGATGTACACCGTGTGGAACGGAACCGTGCCCATGTTTTCCTGGCTGAAGAGCACCATGCGGGCGACCCAGAGCGTAATGATGTCGCGGCTCGTCACGAGCACGGAAGTCGGATAGTACTTCTTGAGCGTGTCCGTCTGTTCCGGCCAGCCCATCGTGGAGTGCGGCCAAAGGCCACTGGAGAACCACGTGTCGAGCACGTCTTCTTCCTGCACAATCTTGTGACCGGCAACTGCATCTTCCTTCAAGTTTTCTTCTTCGGAGCAGATGAGCCAGATGCCGTTCTGTGCCTTGTAATAGTAAATGTCGTTACGGCCTGCGAATGCCTTGTTCAAGTCCTCTTCGGTCGTCGTTTCGTCGGCGTGCCAAATAGGAATGCGGTGGCCCCACCAGAGCTGACGGCTGATGCACCAGTCGCGCTTTTCCTTGAGCCAGTCGAGGTACTTGTTCGCATAGCGTTCCGGAATGATTTTGATTTCGCCGCTCGTGACTGCCTTCATGGCGTTGTCGGCGAGGACGTCCATCTTCACGAACCACTGGTCGCTCAAGTACGGTTCAATCACAGTCTTGGAACGGTCGGAGTGACCCACCTGCATTTCGTGGTCTTCGACCTTGATGAGGAGGCCGAGATCTTCGAGACCCTTCACCACGGCGTCGCGTGCGGCCTGGCCCTTCATGCCCTGGAACGGACCGGCATTTTCGTTGAGGCTGCCGTCGTCGTTCATGATGTTGATCATCGGGAGCTTGTGGCGGAGGCCCGTAGCGTAGTCGTTCGGGTCATGAGCCGGAGTCACCTTCACGGAACCCGTACCGAAATCCATATCGACGAGGATGGCGTCTGCAATCACCGGAATTTCGCGGTTCACGAACGGAACCTTGAGCATCTTGCCGATGAACTGCTTGTAGCGTTCGTCGTTCGGGTGCACGGCGAGAGCCGTATCGCCCATGATCGTTTCCGGACGAGTCGTCGAAACCGGGATGAATCCCGAACCGTCGGCGAGAGGATACTTGAACGTCCAGAAGTGACCCTTCACAGTTTCGTAGTAAATTTCATCGTCTGCCACAGCCGTCTGGAGCTTGGTATCCCAGTTCACGAGACGCTTGCCGCGGTAGATAAGACCCTTCTTGAAAAGGTTGAAGAATGCGTGGCGGACAGCCTTTGCGCAAACCGGGTCGAGCGTGAAGCGCTGACGGCTCCAGTCGCAGCTGACGCCGAGGCTCTTGAGCTGCTTCGTGATGCGGGCTTCGTATTCGTCCTTCCACTTCCAAATGCGTTCCACGAGGGCGTCGCGGCCAATGTCGTGGCGTGTCTTGTGTTCGTCCTGGAAAAGTCTCTTTTCGACGACAGCCTGCGTGGCAATGCCGGCGTGGTCCGTGCCCGGAATCCAGAGCGTGTCGCGACCAGTCTTACGGCGATAGCGGACGAGAATGTCTTGCAGCGTGTCGTTCAGAGCGTGGCCGAGGTGCAAGGCACCCGTAACGTTCGGAGGCGGAATGACGACGGAGAACGGTTCACCCTTTCCGCTCGGGGCAAAATCATTATTCTTGTTCCATTGGTCGTGCCAACGGTCTTCTACAATTTTCGGATTATAACGAGTTTCCATTTCCATAATGCGCCAAATTTAGTAAAAG
>JBGVAT010000043.1:0-3585 GCA_045224895.1 Fibrobacter sp. | reverse complement strand
CGAATCTGAACCGTACTGCTATCCGCAGAACATCCTCGGTGACGAACACAAGCAGTTCGGTATGGGCCGTAACGCATGGCTCTCCGGTACTTCTACTTGGACTTACCAGGCTGCAACGCAGTTCATCCTCGGTATCCGCGCAAGTTTCAACGGTCTCGTTGTCGATCCTTGCATCCCGAGCGCATGGGATGGCTTCGAAGCTACCCGTAAGTTCCGCGGTGCTACCTACCAGATCACGGTGAAGAACCCGGATCACGTCTGCAAGGGCGTGGCAAAGATGGTTGTTGACGGTCAGGAAATCGATTCCAACGTCGCACCGGTCTTTACGAAGGGTGTTCATAAGGTCGAAGTCACTCTCGGCTAAAAACGTATATAGCCGTCGCGATAGTGCGTTGCCTTGACTCTCGACGTACAACTTGTACGCCTTCGGTCAAGGCGCCTGCTCTCGCTAGGCTCTTTACGTTTTTTGAAACGATAATTCGGTTCTAATCCAAATTCGGAATTTTAGGTCTGCTTCCAACGAAGCAGACTTTTTGTTTTGCTCTCGCTAGGCTCTCTGCGTTTCTTGATGAAAATGTCATCCCGGACTCTTTGTCATCCCGGCCTTATGCCGGGACGGGATCGCCTATGTAAATTTCAAAAGCGCCAGTCTCTCACGAGGCTGGTGTTTTTTATTCGTATATTTTGTATATATAAACTATGGCGAATTTTTTCGGAAATTATTTGGGTAAGTTTGCACTTCTAGCAACATCGGTGTTGTGGGCTGGTTGCAGCGATGCTGATAAGAATGCGGATAAATTTTCTGAACAAGAACACACTAAAATTGAGCATTCTGCAGATTCTAAAAATGGAACTCACAAACTCCATTATCTTCATAATTTGGATGCCAATGGAATTTTAATAAAGGTATTTAAAGATTATTCTGTTGACGCACTGGTTTATAACGATGATGCTGAGAAAATTGCTCAAATTATTCGCAAAGAAACAAAATCTTTTATTAAAATTTTTGATTCGATTTACAAGAAAGAAATATGTAATGAATCATATGGAGTGTATTCGGATATAGATGTCCTCATTGGTTCAAATGGTAATGTAGAAAAAATTGAACGCTCACCTTTTCGTTATGATGATGGGGGACTTGAAGATAAAATTACAGATTATGTTAAACAAATTCATTTTCAGGGTGTTGGCAAAAACGTTTTTTCTTTATCAATTAGTTTTTGCCGACTCATTGAAGAAATGGACAGCCTAAAAGCTCCCGTGTATGAATTTCGAGTAGAGCCTTTAAAATATTTAATAATAAATAAAGCAAAAGGTACTGTGAGCGCTCCAACGATTGATGAATTGAAATTGGCTGGTGGCGTTGGACATGATAAAGATTCCGTTTTAAAAGTCATTCGTCAACGGACTCCCGGATTGCGTCATATTTACAATAAACATTTAAGGGCAAATCATAGAAAAGCATGCCTAAAGAATAATCAAGAACATCTCAATCCAGATTTTAACGGGATGATTGCTTTTAAACTGGATATAAATGCAGATGGCTCAGTTCAAAAAATTGAAATACAATCTTCGAATACCGGCAACAAAGATTTCGATGACGAAGCCAAGAGAGCATTAAGCCAATGGAGATTTCCGAATTTGAAATCAAGCGTAGTCGCCACATTCCCAATAACGTTTTTCGAAAACTCTACGCCGTATAAGATAACGACTTATCCCGAAATTCGCATATAGACGCAAAGCACGCGGCTCACGGTATAGCCGGACTTGAGGAGCGACTTGAGCATCGGCACGACGTTGATGGTAATCCATTCGTTTTCGCCAAAACGTCCCTTCCAGCTCTTAGAAGAACCGTTATCAAAGACATCTGTGATCATGGATTCATAGTAGGGGATGAACTTGACCGACATAACGTCCTTCAAGGTCTTGTTCACCGCTTCGTCTGTGTTCGTGAGCCCGGCATCAGCAGCAAATGCATTGTTGCAACCAAGAATGTTGAAGTTTCTGTCGACCCAGAAGATGCCGATGTTCGGGAAATTGAAGAGGGAATTCATCAGGGATTCTTCGATACCACTCTTCATGAGGAACGGAATTTCCGGTGATGTTTCCACGCGACGGGCGGACCCCATCATCACAATGCGGTCTTCTTCATCGGGCGCAAGATGCCCACGGAAATCATACCAAACAAGGTTCTTTTCGCTATTCCAGCAGCGGATTTTAAGCGTCCCAAAGCGGGCGTTTTCGTTCGCAAGGCGGTTCAGCAGATTCTGTTCGTCCAGCAAACTTCCTTTATCGTCATAGGCGGCTTCACCCGAAGCCTTGATCATACATTCGTTCATGACACGTTCAAGGAGCGCAAAATCGTCGGCAGGCATGAGCGATTCGACATTGACGATACCGCCGGAGCGGGGAACATCTCGATAGTCATCGTCCATCATCGGCGTCAAGAGGCTCAACTGACGGCTCTCGAAATCAAATTTCCAGAGAAAGTCACCTGTATTGCGTAGCAACGACTTGAGCTTGGTTTCGGCTTCTTCAAGGCGATGCTGGTTTTCGACGGTATTCGAGATGTTCTTGATCAAGCAAATGTAGCGGGACTCGTCCACAGAAAGGCGCTGGTGCTGGCAACGCATTTCGAACCAAAGCATCGAGCCATCTTCTCGCTTGTACGAGAACATGAACGGCATTTCGGGATGCTTGTCGATATCGTCAAAGTAGAGCTTGAGGCGGGCCCAGTCCTTGGGCGGCAAAATGTCGCGGAACAAACGATCCTTGCTCAAGTTGTCAAAGAGCGGGTCCGACATAAACTGGGGAAGGGAGCTGACAAATTCAAACTTGTCCGAAAGGACGACAATGAACTCACCAAGGTTACCGGCAAATAAAGTATAGAGCCTCTGCCTTTTCCAATAATCGCGCAAAAGCAAAATGGAGATTATCAGCAAAAGTAAAAGTGCCGTACAAACATAAAGCCAGCCAACAGACCAATCGATAGAGTTCATCATACAGTTATAAGATAATCATTTTTAGAGAGTTGAGGCTGGAACACAAAGAAAAAAGCCTGCTCGTAAGCAGGCTTGCAAAAAAATAATCTGTTTTGAAAAGGCGATGCCGCAACTGAGTGCGGCATGACATCCTTCCTACTGTCTACAGCTTACTTCCTACTCGGCAAAGTATTCCTTGGCCTTGGCGATGACGTCTTCGACCTTGACCATGGTGAACTGCTTTTCGTTGCGGAACTTCCATTCGACTTCGCCGTTCACGAGACCCTTCTTGCCGATGGCGATGCGCACCGGAGAACCCCAGAGGTCGGCGTCCTTGAACTTCACGCCTGGACGTTCGTCGCGGTCGTCTACGAGCACGTCGATGCCAGCAGCTTCGAGTTCCTTTTCGAACTTTTCAGCGAGTTCAGCAAGTTCCGGTTCCTTACCAATCGGAACGATTTCCACCTGGAACGGAGCGATGGACTTGGGCCAAATCGGTCCGAAGTCATCGTGGCTGTTTTCGACAACAGAAGCCATCAAGCGGCCCACGCCGATACCGTAGCAACCCATGATAGCGGGAGCGGTCGTCTTTTCGGCGGTGAGG